>NZ_JBEXUD010000002.1:0-87205 GCF_040614215.1 Dactylosporangium sp. NPDC006015 | reverse complement strand
CCACCTGGCCCGGCCTGCGCCGACTCTGACCCGCCCCGCCCCGGCCTGCTCGTCCGGCGTGCCCTGCGTTGGTCGAGCCCGGGTTGTGCAATCGAGGGCCTCGCGCGCGGGGCGTTGTAGACGGGCGCAGACGGGAGCGGCCGCCCCGGGAGATCCGGGGCGGCCGCGTTGCGTGGTGTGGTGCGGGGTCAGCAGACCCAGGGGAGCGGGCATTCCGTGTCGTCGCGGACGCCGTTGCCGGTGGCGGGGTCGGTGCCCAGGTAGGGCGGGGCGGGGTTGCCAGGGCCCTTGCTGATGATCAGGGCGACCTGGCCCCCCTTGACCGTGGCGCCGCCGGGTTCGGTGCGGGCGACGGTGCCGGCGGGGCAGGGGGAGGGGACCTGGCTCGGGGAGACCGTCACGGTGAAGCCGGCCCGGGTGATCCGGCTGCGCGCCTGGTCGACCGGGGCGCACTTGACCGACGGGATCTCCACCAGCTTGCCCATCGACTTGTCCTTGGTCGGCGCCGTGAACTGCACCACCGGCTTGCCGACGAGGCCGTCCTTGAGCGTGCCCAGGGTCGCGTAGTTGATCTGGGGGTGCTTCATGTCCTTGTTGGTCTCGGGCCAGTCGGGGTCGGTGAGGAAGCCGCCGACCGCGAGCTGCTTGGTCATCGCGACGAACGTGGCGCTCTTCTCCGAGTCGGTGGTGCCGGACTTGCCGGCGACCGGGCGGCCGACGTACTTGCGGGCGTAGCCCGCGGTGGCGCCGCCGCACTTGCCGGTGGCGGACTGGTCGCCGACGGGGCAGCGGGCCATGTCGACGGCCGCGCGCGCGACCTCCTTGTCGACGACCTGCTTGCACTTCGGGTCGAGCCCCTCGACCTTCTTGCCGCTGTTGTCCTTGACCTCGAGGATCGGGGTCGGCTCGCAGTACAGGCCGTCCGCGGCGAGCGTGCCGTAGGCGTTGGCCAGCTGCAGTGGCGTGGTGGCGCTGACGCCGAGGGTGAAGGCGCCCCAGCCCTTCGCGTTCTGGGGCTGGGCCAGGTTGGCGTCCTCGGAGGCGTTGAACTGGATGCCGAGGCGCTTCGCCACGTCGACCACCTTGTCGGCGCCGACCTGCTGCTCCAGTGGCACGAAGTACGTGTTGATCGAGCTGCCGAACGCGGTCCACATGTTGTACGGACCGGACTGGCCGCCGGCGTTCTTCGGGCAGTACCAGGGGCCGTTACACGCGGCCGGGCTGCTCGGGTTGATCTTGAAGGTCGACTGGAACTGCTTCTCGGTGTTGATCGTCGTCGCCAGGGGCAGGCCGGCCTCCAGCGCCGCCACCGCGGTGAACATCTTGAACGTCGAGCCGGCCTGGTAGCCGGGGATGTCCCTGTCACCGGTGATGATCGGCACCGTGGTGTTCGGGTAGTTGCCCTTCTGGCCCTTCTTGTCCGGGTTGGTGTTGGCCCCGTTCTTGCTGTTGTCGTTGCTGAACGTGCGGTTCGTCGCGATCGCCGTGACCCGGCCGGTGCCCGGCTCGACCGCGGCGAGCATGATCGCGTTCTGGTTGCCCAGCCGGATCTTCTCGTTCTTGCCGACGTTCGGCTGGTCGGCGGCGTACTTGAAGGCCGCGGCCTGGGTGTTGACGTCGAGGGAGGAGATCACCGTGTAGCCGCCGGCGCGGAGCCGGTTGGCGCGCTGGTACTGGTCCTCGCCGAAGACCTTCTGCTCCATCCACCAGCGGCGCAGGTAGTCGCAGAAGAAGCCGGCGCCCAGCTCGTTGGGGCGCTGCACCGACTCGCAGCCCTCGGGCGTGCGCTTGCCGACGATGTTCAGCTTGGTCTTGCCGGCCTCGTCGGCCTGCTGCTGGTTGATGTAGCCCATCGCGACCATCTGGTTGAGCACGTACTTCTGCCGGTCCAGCGCGCGGGGCAGGCCCTCGGCGGTCGCCGGGTCGCTCGTGCCGGGCGCCTTGACCAGGCCGGCGATGAGCGCGGCCTCGGGCAGGGTCAGGTCCTTCGGGTCCTTCTCGAAGTACACGTGCGCGGCCGCGAAGATGCCGTAGGCGCCGTGACCGAACGCGGCGATGTTGAGGTACCGGAGCAGGATCTCGTCCTTGTTGAGCTTCTTCTCCAGGTCGATCGCGTACTTCATCTCGCGCAGCTTGCGCGTGGGGGTCTTGTCGGTGGCGTCCACCACGTCCTGCGGCGTCTTGGCCGAGTAGGAGATCGCCTGCCGCACGTACTGCATGGTCAGCGTCGAGGCGCCCTGCTCGGCGGTGCCGCCGGCGTTCTGGTTGGCGACGAACGCGCGCGCCACACCCTTCACGTCGACGCCGCGGTGCTCGTAGAACCGGTTGTCCTCGGCGGCCACGATCGCCTTGCGCATGACGTCGGCGACGTCGGTGAGGTTGGTGACGTCGCGGCGGTTCTCGTCGTACATCATCGCCAGCAGGGTCTTGCCGTCGGATGCGTACACATAACTGATCTGCGGCGACGGCAGCACATCGATGTCGGTCGGCAGATTCTCGAACGTGTCGGCGCCGGCCTTCGCGGCGAGGCCCGACATCGCGACCGCGGGGAATGCGGCCGCTGCAACCACCAAGCCCGCGAGCAGCCCACACAGCAGGAGTGATGCTGCGTTGGGCAGCAGGCCGTGTTCGCGTTTGCGCATCCAGGTCACTTCCTCAGACTACGGGACGGCGTCATGAGGCCGCGTCCTGATGCTGGCGTCCTCGTTGTCCTAGACGCGTGACACCGGTCGTGAGGTTGACCCGTAGCCGAGTCTGATACATGGATCGCGGGGGTGCGGGCTTTTTGGGCAAATCGCACCCGGTCGTGACGCGGCAGTAGCACGCTCCGGCCTTTTGGTGGATCACATAGGGCCGGTTAACCTGGTGCAACAACGTTGCGTAACTGGACGACTACAGAGCATGATGTTCCGGAAAGCTCCTCTCGGGGTTCCCGTGGCCGGGGACCCTCCTGTCGCGCCGGGTAGCCCGGCGAACTGCATCCAAAAGCCATGGGGGGACGTGGTTTGGGTGCTATTCGCTGGGGCAAGCACGGCGGATGGACCCGGGGGGAGTCCAAGGGGGGAAGAGGAAATATGAGCATGGTCGTCGACTGGCCCAGCATCGCCGCGTGTCGCAATGGCGACCCGGACGCTTTGTTCGTCCAGGGTGCCGAGCAGAACGTGGCGAAGCGGATCTGCCGGAGCTGCCCCGTGCGGTATGAGTGCCTGGCAGACGCCCTCGACAACCGGATCGAGTTCGGAGTCTGGGGCGGCATGACCGAGCGCGAGCGCCGTGCGTTGCTGCGCCGTCACCCGCAGGTGCCCAGCTGGCGCAAGATGTTCGAAGCCGCCATGGGTCGTAACGAGAAGGACGCCACCAAGGAGCTCGTTCCGACCGGCTGAGGCACCGGCTAGAACGAGTATCCGATCGCGCGCAGCCCGTCGAGGTCATGGACGTCGGCGGGCTGTGCCGGGATCTTCACGACCGGAACACCCGGGTGGGCCCGCAGGAACCGACCTGACACCGCCGCCTGCCTGTCCCGCTGGTCCGCGAGCTCCGCGTGCACGCGGAGCACCTCCGCCGTCGAGGGATGCTCACCCAGCTCGTCGAGGCGGCCGGCGGCGGCACGGGCGTCGTCGGCGCTCAGCGCGGCGGGCACCGACACCACCCGGTTGAGCACGAGACCCGCCAGCGGCATCCGGTCGGCCGCGAGCCGCCCGGCGAAATACATCGCTTCCCGGACCGCGTCCGGCTCGGGTGCCGCCACCACCAGGAACGCCGTCTCCGGTGCCTGGAGCACCCGGTACGTCTGCTCGGCGCGCTCACGGAAGCCACCGAACATCGAGTCGAGGGCGCCGACGAACCCCGACAGGTCGGTCAGCAGCTGCGCCCCGAGGATCTTGGTGACGGTACGGCTGAACAGCCCGAACGAGGCCGACACGAGGTTGAACACGCTGCGCCCGCCGGCCCGGGCCGGGGCGAGCAGCAGCCGCAGCATCTTGCCGTCCAGGAACCGCGACAGCCGCGCCGGCGCGTCGAGGAAGTCCAGCGCGGAGCGCGACGGCGGCGTGTCGACCACGATCAGGTCCCACTCGTCGCGGGCCCGCAACTGGCCGAGCTTCTCCATCGCCATGTACTCCTGCGTGCCGGAGAACGTGGAGCTCATGGCCTGGTAGAAGGGGTTGGCGAAGATCTCCTCGGCCCGCTTCGGGTCGGTGTGCTCGAGCACGACCTCGTCGAAGGTCCGCTTCATGTCCAGCATCATGGCCTGGAGCTCGGCCGAGTCGGGCTGCAGCCCCTTGACCAGGCGCGGCGTGTTGTCCAGCTCGGTCAGGCCCAGCGCCTGCGCCAGCCGGCGCGCCGGGTCGATGGTGAGCACCACCGTGCGACGGCCGTGCCGCTCGGCGGCACGCACCGCGAGCGCGGCCGCGGTCGTGGTCTTGCCGACTCCGCCGGAGCCGCAGCAGACGACGATGCGGATCGCCGGGTCGGCGAGGATCGCGTCGACGTCGAGCTTGGGGGTCCCCACCTAGCGAGCGTATCCGTTCATCGCTCGGTCAAGCTCAGGTGAGCAAGAGATCACCGAGGGACTCCAGCGCCTGCGGGGTGACACCGCCCGGGAGCACGGGCAGCTCCACCACCGGCCGACCGAGACCCTGCAGGTCGGCCCGCAGTGACGCCTCCGCGGCGACCCGGGTCTGGTACGCCTTGGCCTCGCCCGCCAGCCCCGCGAGGGTCTCCTTGTCGGCCGTGAGCCCCGCCGCGGTCAACCCCCGCCGCAGGTCCGCCTGGGTCACCTTCGCCCCGGCCAGCACGGGCGGGCGGGTCGCGTTGACGATCACCGTGCCGATCGGGATGCCGAGCCGGCTGAGCTCGTCGATCGCGTCGGCGGTCTCCTGGACCGGCATCTCCTCCAGAAGAGTGACCACGTGCACGGCGGTCATCGGCGAACGCAGGATCGCCGCGACGCCCTCACTCTGCGTCTTGATCGGGCCGACCTTCGCCAACCGGGCAGTCTCGGCGGTCACGTTGAGGAAACGGCCGATCCGCCCCGTCGGCGGCGCGTCGAGGATGACCGCGTCGTACACCCGGCGGCCGTCGACGGTGCGCGTCACCGCCTCCTTGACCTTGCCAGTCAGCAGCACGTCGCGGAGCCCCGGCGCGACGGTCGTGGCGAAGTCGACGGCGCCGACCTTGCGCAGCGCCCGGCCGGCCACGCCGAGCCGGTAGAACATCTCCAGGTACTCCAGGAGCGCCTCCTCGGCGTCCACGGCCAGCGCGCGGACCTCGCCGCCGCCGCTCGCCGTGGCGATCCGCAGCTCCTGGTAGGGCAGCGGGTCGCGGTCGAAGACCTGCGCGATGCCCTGCCGGGCCTCGACCTCGATCAGCAGCGTGCGCCGGCCGTCCCTGGCCAGTGCGAGCGCCAGCGCGCCGGCGACCGTGGTCTTGCCCGTGCCGCCCTTGCCGGTGACCACATGCAGACGGGCGGGCCAGCCCATGCTTCCTGCACGGCCGCCCCGCCCGTCCTGAGACTCGCGCGTTGTCACCCCTCGACGCTACAGGGCGCCGTCCGCGACTACGCGGTGGTGATCTCGCACACCCACCAGCCGTTGTCCTTCGTCGCGAGGAACTTGTACTTCGACTCGGCGACCTTCTCGTCACTCGTGGCGACCTTGATCGGCACGACCAGCGTCGCCGAGGAGGCGTCCTGCTTCTCGACCGTCGGGGCGGGCCAGGTGTAGGTCGGGCTGGTCAGGCCGGCGTCGTACTTCTTGATGTCGTCGACCCGGGCGGCCAGCTTGTTCTTGTCACGGGACGACGCGCAGACGTACTTGAGCGCCTCGGTGGTGTTCTTGTCCTTGTAGACGGCCTTGAGGAAGCCGTTGACCGCGTCGACCGCGCTCGGCTGGCCCTTGCCCTGGTTGCCCTTCTGGACGAAGTACGCCGCCGCGCCGCCACCGCCGCACAGGACGAGCACGACCGCCAGGACGATCAGGGTGATCATCAGGCCGCGCTTCCTCGGCGGCGCCGGCTGCTGGTAGCCGGGCTGGTAGCCACCCGCGTAGGGGTCGGCCGGGAAGCCGCTGGTCGGCTGGCCGGGGAAGCCGCTCGTGGGCTGGCCGGGGAAACCGCTCGTGGGCTGGGCCGGGAAACCGCTGGTCGGCTGCTGCTGCAGCGGACCCGTCGGGAACTGCCCGGTCGGCTGCGGACCCGTCGGGAACGCGCCCGTCGGCGGGTACTGCGGCTGCTGCGGGTAACCCTGCTGCGGATACTGCGCCGGATCCGGCTGCCCGAACTGCGGCTGCTGCCCGTACTGCGTCGGGTCGGGCTGCTGCGGATACCCGGCCTGCGGGAACGGCGGCTGGACCGGCACCGCATACGGCTGGCCGGACGTCGGCGGAGCGGAGGTCGGAGGCGCCGAGGTGGGCGGCGCGGCGAACGGGTCCTGCACGCCCGGCGCGGGCGGCCAGCCCTGACCCGGAGCCGGCTGCGGAGGCTGCGGTGCCTGACCCGGCGCGGCGTAAGGGTCGCCCGGCTGGCCCTGGTATTCGGGCTGCCCGGGGTACTGGGGCGGTTGTGTCATGTCTCCACCTCGTGTGCGACGGCCGGTCCGCCGGCGGTCCGGCTCCCGGGACCCGTGCGGCGCGGCCCTTAGGGTAGCCGTCGCGCGCGAGCATTGGGGGACCCCATTTCGGTCGGCGTCCGCTCGTCGCGCCGCAGGCGACCGATAGTCTCCCCTCATGCAGAAATGGGAGTACCTGACCGCACCCCTGCTGGTCCACAACACGAAGCTGATCCTGGACAACTTCGGCGAGGACGGCTGGGAGCTCGTGGCGATCGTGCCGGGCCTCAACCCGGAGAACCTCGTGGCCTACTTCAAGCGCCCCAAGGCGGACTGACGTGGGCAGTGAGGTGTTCACCCGGCTGGAGGACCTGGGCCTGACGATCCCGGCGGTCGTGCCGCCGGTCGCCGCCTACGTGCCGGCCGTACAGACGAACAACCACGTGTATGTCTCGGGGCAGCTGCCGATGGTCGACGGGAAGCTCGCCGCCGCCGGCCTGGTCGGCGCCGACGTGACCCCCGAGCAGGCCAAGGAGCTCGCCCGCCAGGCCGGGCTCAACGCCCTCGCCGCCGTGCACGCCCTGGTCGGCCTGGACAAGGTCGTCCGGGTGGTCAAGATCGTCGGGTTCGTCGCGTCGGCGCCGGGCTTCACCGGCCAGCCGGGCGTCATCAACGGCGCCAGCGAGCTGTTCGCCGAGGTCTTCGGTGAGGCGGGCCGGCACGCCCGCAGCGCCGTCGGCGTCTCCTCCCTGCCGCTCAACACCCCGGTCGAGGTCGAAGCGATCTTCGAGGTCGCCTGAGCGACGGACCCCCGTGCGGGTTCGATGCCCGGTCGGGTGACGTGTCGTGGGAACCGGCCCGCCGTACGATCACTTCGTGGTAAGCCACGTCACCGCCCCGACCGCCGAGGTCCTCACGTCGTTGCCCGACTGGGTGACGCTGGTCCGCGCGCCCAACCCGGGCCCGATGACACTCGACGGCACCAACACCTGGCTCCTGCGGGCGCCCGGCGGCGGCTGCGTCGTCGTCGACCCGGGCCCGCTGGACGAGGGCCACCTGCGGGCAGTCGCCGGCCACGCGCCGATCGCCGCCATCATCCTCACGCACAGCCACGAGGACCACACCGAAGGTGTACCGCGCCTCGCCGAGCTCACCGGCGCGCCGGTCCACCAGCCGCCGGTACACGCGACGCTCGACGTCGACGGCGTCCTCATCGAACCTGTCATCACGCCCGGTCACACCGCCGACTCCGTCTGCTTCGCCGCACGGCACGGCGACCAGCGGCTGATGCTGACCGGCGACACCATCCTCGGCCGAGGGACCACCATCGTCGCCTGGCCCGACGGCGACCTCGGCGACTACCTGAACAGCCTGCGACTGCTGGCCGGCTTCGAGGGCGTGCCCGCGCTGCCCGGACACGGTCCGGCACTCACCGACACCGCCGTCGCCGCCCGCTTCTACCACCAGCACCGCCAGGCCCGCCTCGAGCAGGTCCGGGCGGCGCTCGCCGCGGGCGCCACCGATCCCGCCGAGGTCGTCGCTCTGGTGTACGCCGATGTCGACCGCAGCCTGTGGAAAGCGGCCGAGTGGTCGGTCCGGGCGCAACTTGCCTATCTGAGTCGGGAATCACAACCACCCCAGCCAGGGTTGGACGCAACGTGACGTGTTCGGTGTGTGGAACCGTGGCCGTTCCGGGTGCGCGGTTCTGCCACCATTGCGGCTCGGCGCTGCCGGCCGCGGCCACCCTCCCGGCCGCCGAGCGGCGGATCGTGACCGTGCTCTTCGGCGACCTGTCCGACTTCACCGCCTGGTCGGAGGACCTCGACCCGGAGCGGGTCGGCGCGGTCACCGACCGGGTGCTCGCCGCGCTCGCCGGCGCGGTCAAGACCTTCGGCGGCCACGTCGACAAGCTCACCGGCGACGGCATCATGGCCGTCTTCGGCGCCCCCGTCGCCCACGAGGACGACGCCGAGCGGGCCGTTCGCGCCGCGCTGTCCATGCAGCGGGCGGTGCGCCGGGTCCTCGACGACGAGCGCGGCGGCGGTGCCCCGCTCGGGCTGCGCATCGGACTCAACACGGGCACCGTCGTCGCCGGCGTACAGGCGGGCATCGAATACACGGTCATCGGCGACACCGTCAACACGGCGGCCCGGCTCGCCGACGCCGCCGCGATCGGCGCCGTCTACGCGGGCGACCGCACCTCCGCCACCACCCGGCGGCTCGCCTCCTGGCGCGCACTGCGCCCCCTGCGTCTGAAAGGCAAACGGGAGCCGGTCGAGGCGTACGAACTGCTCGGCCTGCTCGACGCCCCCGGCACCCGCTCCGGCCTCGGCGACGAGGCGCCGTTCGTCGGCCGCGAGGCGGAGCTCGCCCGCGTCTCCGGCCGGCTCGCCGAGATCGCCGACCGGCAGGAGACCCGCGTCCTGGTCTTCACCGGCGAGGCCGGGCTGGGCAAGTCCCGGCTCGCCGGCGAGATCGAGCGCTTCGCCGCCGGCTACCTCGGCAGCGCCGGCTACACGCCGAGCGCCGGGTTCGCGCCCGGCGGCGGCGCCCGCGTGCTGTCCGTGCACTGCGCCGCCTTCGGCGAACGCCGCCGGCTCGCGCCCCTCGCCGACCTCGTCCGCGCCGCGATCGGCCTGCCGCCGGACGCCACCAACCTCACCCGCGAAGCGGTCGAGGAGCGGCTGCGCCGCCTCGCGCAGCGGCTGGCCCGCGCCGCCCGCGGCCGCCCCGAGCCGCCCCGCTTCGCCACCGACCTGCTGCTGAGCCTCATCGGCTACTCCGGCTCGTCGGCGGAGGCGTCCTGGGTCGCGCCCGGCGCCAAACCCGACGAGCTCGACCTGCACGCCGTGCCCAACGCGGTCGCGGAGCTGCTGTCCGGCATGGCCGCCGAGACGCCCCTCGTCGTCATCGTCGACGACCTGCACGACGCGACCGCCGAGACCGTCGACGCGCTCGGCGCCGCCATCGAGCGGATCACCGGCCCGGTCCTCATCGTGCTGCTCGGCCGGCCCGAGCTGGTCCGCTCCGCCGGCGTCCTCACCCGCGTGCCCGACGCCGAGCTGGTGCCGATCCCGCCGCTGCGCGGTGCCGACGCGGCGCGGCTGCTCAGCGCGTACCTCGGCGGCGGGCGGCTCGCGGCACCCGACGAGGACCGGCTCCTCGCGACCGCCCAAGGCAACCCGTTCTACCTCGCCGAGCTGGTCACCCTCCTGCAGGAGCGCGGCGCGCTGAGCACCGTGCCCGGCAGCGACCCCGTCGGCTGGCGGCTCACCCCCGGCTCTCTCGGCGGGCGGCTGCTCTCCCGCGACCTCGCCGCCGTCCTCGCCGCCCGCATCGACGCGCTGCCCCCCGACACCCGCGCCGTGCTGCGCGACGCGGCCGTCATCGGCGACACCGTGCCCAGCCGGGCCCTGGAGGCGCTGCGCTTCAACCCGCCCGGCCAACCGGCCCGGCCCGCCGTCGTCGCCGCCGTCGAGCTGGAGCGCGCCGTCGAGGAGCTGCTCCAGCGGCGCATGCTGCGCCGCGCCCGCGGCGGCTACGCGTTCGCCACGCCGCTGCTGCGCGAGGCCGCGTATGCCGGCATCGGCAAGGCCGACCTCGCCGAGCGGCACGCCGCGCTGTCCCGCTGGGCGGCCGCGGCGATGACCGCCTGGCAGAGCTCCGGCAACACCGGCGGCACCGTCACCGGCCTCAACATGACCGCCGGCGCCGCCGACGCGTTCATCGCCGACCACGCCGAGCGCGCCTCCCGCCTCGCCGACGTCGTCGGGCTGCGCCCCGACTCCCTCGCCCGCTCCGCCGCGCCGCTCGGCGTGCAGGCCCTCGGCCGCGCGGCCCGCGAGGCCCTCGCCACCGGCGAACCCGCCCAGGCCGCCCAGGCCGCCGACCGGGCCGCCGCCCTCGGCACCGTCCCGCTCGGCGACCGGCTCGTGCACGCGCGGGCGCTGCTCCAGCTCGGCCGGGTCTCCGAAGCCCTCGCCGGCGCCGAGAAGGTCACCGCCAACGCACCCGACGACCCCGCGGTCCGGGTCGGCGCCCTGCTCGTCGCCGGCCGCGCCTACCGCGCCACCGGCGACCAGCGCCGCAGCTACCAGACCCTCAACGAAGCCCTCGAAGCGGCGACGGAGGCGCGCCTCACGTACGAGCGGGGCGACGCCATGCGCCGGCTCGGCATGGCCGACTTCCTCGAAGGCCGGCTCGCCGAGGCCGGCGGGCGCTTCGCCGAGTCCTTCCAGATCGCGGTCAGCTCCGGCGACCGGCGGGCGCAGGCCTGGTCGCTGCAGCACCTGGCCTGGGTCACCACCACCCGCGGCGACTTCGCCGGCGCCGACGCGGCCCTCGGCCGGGCCGCCCGCCGCTTCGCCGAGCTGGGCGACCCCGTCGGCCGGGCCTGGCTGCGCGGCACCACCGCCTTCGTCCGGCTGCTCGCCGGCCGGCTCGGCGAGGCCAGGCGCCTGGCGAAGGCGTTCCTGCCCTTCGGTGAGCGGGTCGGCGACGCCTGGGCGGTCGGCACCCTGCGCGCGGTCGAGGCCTTCGCGGCCGCGGAGAGCGGCGACCTGGCCGACGCCGACCAGGAGGCGCGCCGGGCCTACCGCGACTTCGCCGCCGCCGGCGACGACTGGGGCCGCGGCCTCGCGCTCGTGGTCCGCGGCGTGGTCGCCCGCGAGCTGGCCGAGCCCGCGCACGCCTTCGACCTGCTCACCGACGCCACCGAGTACGGCGAGAAGACCGGCCATCCGCTGCTCATCGGCATGTCGCGGACGATGCGCGGCTTCGTCAGCCTGGACCGCGGCGACGCGGCGGCCGCCGAGGACGACGCCAGGGCTGTCCTGCAGGTCGTGGAGACCCACGACGTCCTCGAAGCGGCGAAGGTCGCGCCGCGGGTCCTGTTCGGCCTGGCCCGCCAGGCCCAGGGCGACCTGGCGGCGGCGCTGGAGGTGCTCGGCTGCGTGGCCGCGGACCGCCCCGGTCCGTCAGTGATGTTCTCCCGCCGGCACGCGGTGGCGGCCTACGCCGGCGCCCTGCTCGCCGCGGGCCGGCAGGTCGAGGCCCTCGACTGGGCCCGGCAGGCGCAGACCCTGGCCGGCGAGGACGTGCGCAGCCGGATCTACGCGGCCCGCGTCCTGGCCGACGCCCTCGAGGCCAACGGCCAGTGTGACGAGGCCGCCGTCGTCACCGCAGCCCTCGCCACATGACACGCCGCGTCACGTGATGACATGGCGTGACTGTCTGATAACTCGACTGGAGATCAATTTCCGGTGAGGGTGTAAGGTAGCTTCAAAGCGGCCACGCAGCGCCGACCTCGCCCTGGTGCGTTCCCGGTCGAGCGGCACCCCCGGCGACGACGGCCCCTGACGGCGACGACGACCTGCCCCGACGACGTGCTCGCGCGCCTGCGCGTCAGGCGGACGGCGAGCGGCGGCTCGGCGGCTCGGCGGCTCCTGGGGATGCTCGGCGTCTCGTGTGGAAGGTGCGTTCGGGGTGCCGTTTCGGATGTGTCTGACCGGGGGCACGGTCTCGTTGGCGGGCCCTTGATGCACCTTCGACTGGATGCTGGCCGGTGTGCGGACCGGCGTGGTCGCCGCTGGTGGCATCGACTAGCTCCGGGTGGCATCGACTGGTCGCGTGTCGGTGACTCGAGCGCCGTTGGGTGCATCGGCGTGCTGCCGGTGGCGGCAAGGGGCGGTGGGAACCCGGCGAATCGGGCATCGGGCGGGTCCTTCGGGTCGTCGTCGCAAACCGGCTCACGCCGTCGGGGTCTTGCGGTGGGCTGGCCGCGAAGATCCACGTTGCATGTGACGGCGCGGGCCGGGTTCTGGGTTCGTTCTAGTGCGTTCTTCCCCGGCCCCGGTGGGCGGCGACCCTAGCGGCGACGGCTCCGGTCCCGACGAAGACCCACCCCTGGCGGCGGCCCCGGCCTCTGGCGGCGGCCTCGGCCTCTGGCGGCGGCCCCGGCCTCTGGCGGCGGCCCCCATGCCCCCGACCCTGGCGGCGGCCCCGGCCCCGGCGGTGATCCCGGCGCCGTCGGACTGGCGGACTCGGCGGCGGCGACAACGAGGACGTGGACGTGGACGACGAGTTCGTGCCTGCGTGGCGGGGCGGCAGGTGGGGCGACGACTCTTGTGGATGAGTGGGTGGCGTGTTTGTGGGGTGATCAAGGGGCGGGTGGGCGGTGTGGGGGAAGGGTATCGATGGCTGGCGGGGTGTTGTGGCCGATGCGTGACGGCGAATGTCGGGTGGCTGTCGTACCGTTCTAGCCGTGGCCGATGCCGTACCCCTGCCGACGGTGCCCGGGATGACCGGGTTGACCGTGTTTGCGCGTGGCGGGTATGCGACCGTCTACCGGGCGACGCAGGAGTCGGTCGGGCGGGAGGTGGCGGTCAAGGTCGAGCATCGCACGCTGGAGTCCGAGCGGGACCGGCGGCGGTTCATGCGGGAGGCGCGGGCCGCCGGGCGGATGTCGAGCCACCCGCACGTGGTCGACCTGTTCGACGCGGGGGTCACCGACCTCGGGCACCCGTACCTGATCATGGAGCTGTGCGACGGGTCGTACGCCGAGCGGATGCGGGACTCGCCGCTCAGTGCGGCCGAGGCGCGGGACGTCGGGTTCAAGATCGCTGATGCGCTGGCCGACGCGCACGCGCTGGGGGTGCTGCACCGGGACGTGAAGCCGGCGAACATCCTGTTCAGCCGGTTCGGGGAGCCGGCGCTCGCGGACTTCGGGCTGGCGATCCTGGCCGAGTGGCGCGACGAGTCCATGACGCTCGACACGCTGACGCCGGCCTACGCGCCGCCGGAGACGTTCCGGCAGTCGCCGCCGGCCGGGTCCGCGGACGTGTACTCACTGTGTGCCACGCTGTACGCGCTCATGCGTGGGCGCCCGCCGCGGTGGCGGGAGGACCAGGCGCCGAGCCTGCTGTCGCTGGTCGACATGTTCAACGAGCAGATCCCCGACCTGCCCGGCTGCCCCGAGAACCTGATGGCGGTGCTGCGGGCCGGCATGGCCAACGACGAGACCGCCCGGCCGTCCGCGATCGAGCTCCGCGACCAGCTGATCAACCTGCGCCTGGAAGCGCCGCCGCAGGTGGTCGTCCCGCCGCTCGGATCGCCGCCGGTGGAGCCGGTGTACACGTCGAAGCCGCCGGCCGAGATGAGGGAGGATCCCGACAAAACGGTCCAGCATGGCATCGAAGAGCGGCCGGAGATCGTGCTCGACACGCCGACCCCGCCGCCGGGCGCCAAGCGGTTCATCCTGGTCGCCGCGGCCGTCCTGCTGCTCGTGGCGGCCCTCGCCGGCGCCGGTATCGCGTACAACCTGAAGGCCGGCAAGAAGGAAGGCCCGGACCCGGCGAAGAGCCCGACCGCGAGCGCGGCCCCCGAGAAGGGCGTCCCGGCGACGATCGCCTGCCCGCCGACCGCGCCGAGGGCCGCCCGCTGCTCGCAGACCGTGGAGTGCTTCGACGCGGCCAAGAAGCCGGTCGGCTGTGAGACGCCGCACACCTGGGAGGTGTTCGCCTACGGCGACCTTCCCAAGGGCAGCCAGGTGCGGTCGCCCCAGGACAGCCAGACGGTCCGCGAGGTGTGCAGCGTGAAGACGTTGCTGCTGGTGTACCTGCCGGCGGTGGGATGGGACGTGGACGTGCTGCTGCCCGACGTGGCGCAGCAGCAGGCGGGACCGACCACGTTCCGCTGCCTGGCCGGCGAGCCGCCGGGCACGTTCACCGGCCAGCAGCTGCGCGTCAGTAAGACTTCTCCTGCCCCATCAGGTGCTGGGCGACGAAGTTGAGGATCATCTCCCGCGAGACCGGCGCGATGCGGCCGGCGCGGGTGGCGCCGAGCAGGGTCGCGACGCCGTACTCGGTGGTCATGCCGTTGCCGCCGTGCGCCTGGATCGCGGTGTCCACGGCCAGCGCCGACGCCTCCGCCGACGCGTACTTCGCCATGTTGGCGTTGACGCCCGCCTCCAGGTCGCGGCCCGCGTCGTAGAGGGCCGCCGCCTTCGCGACCATGAGCCGGGCCAGCTCGACCTGGATGTGCGCGTGCGCCATGGGGTGCGCGACGCCCTGGTGGCTGCCGATGGGGCGGCCCCAGACGGAGCGGGAGGCGGTGTAGGTGGAGGCCCGTTCCAGCGCGTACCGCGCGGTGCCGCAGGCCATCGCCGCGACCGTGATCCGCTCCGGGTTGAGGCCGGAGAACAGCGCCGGCAGGCCCGCGTCGGGGTCCTCGCCGATCAGGCAGGAGGCCGGGACCCGGACCTCGTCGAAGAACAGCAGGAACTGGTTCTCCGGCGACACGATCTCCATGTCCAGTTTGGACATGGTGAGCCCGGGGGCGTCCGTGGGGACCATGAACAGCGCCGGCTTGAGCTTGCCGGTGCGGTCGTCGGCCATCCGGGCGACGACCACGACCTGCGAGCATTCGTCGACGCCGGAGATGTACACCTTGCGGCCGGTGATCACGTAGTCGTCGCCGTCGCGGCGGGCCACGGTGGACAGTTTGTGGAAGTTGGAGCCGGCGTCGGGCTCGGTGATGGCGAAGCAGACCTTCCGCGTGCCGTCGGCGAAGCCCGGCAGCCAGCGGGACCGCTGCGCCTGCGTGCCGTGCCGGTCGACGATCGTCGCGGCGATCGCGGGCGACACCACGAGCAGCAGCAGCGGCGCGCCGGCCGCGGCCAGCTCCTCGCAGACGATCGCCAGCTCGGTGATGCCGCCACCGCCGCCGCCGAACTCCTCGGGGACGCTGACGCCGAGGTAGCCGAGCTTGGCCGCCTCGTCCCACAGCTCGTCGGAGTGCTCGCCGGCCTTCGCCTTGCGCACGAAGTACTCGTGCCCGTAGCGCTTGCCGAGTTTCGCCACCGCGTCGCGGAGGTCCTGCTGTTCCTGGGTGTAGTCGAAGTCCATGAGGGGTGGGCTCCAATCAAAAAAGGCGAAACAAAAGCTAGGCCGGCGACAGCACCGCCAGCAGGGCTCCCGACTCCACCTGCGAGCCGGCCGCGACCCGCAGATCGCTGATGACACCGTCGGTGGGGGCGTGGACGGGGTGTTCGAGCTTCATCGCCTCCACGGTCAGCAGCAGCTCGCCGGCGGCGACCCGCTGGCCGGGCACGACGAGCACGCGGCCGACCGCGCCGGGCAGCGGCGCGATCAGGGAACCTTCGGGCTGCTCGGCGACCGGCAGCGGGTAGCGGGGCAGCTCGGCCAGCGTCACCGAACCCTCGGGACTGTCCACGTAGGACACCGGGCCGACCTCGTGCACGGAGAAGTGCAGCCGCACCCCGGCGACGTCGAGCACGACCTGGTCGCCGGTCGCGGACAGGATCTCGACCGGCGGGTGGTCGGGCGCGCCGGCCGGGTCGAGCGCGGCACCCGGCAGGTCGACGTCGTCGGGGTCGACGCGGCGCACCGCCCAGGCGGCCAGGTCGTTGAGGCGGTCCAGCCGGTAGCCGACCTCGATGACGCCGGTCGGCCCCTCGTACACCACCGACTGCAGCGAGCTCGGGACGTTGCGCCATCCGGAGGGCAGCCCCGGCAGGGTGGCCCGCTTGGCGCGGCGGGCGGCGCCGGACAGCGCGGCGGCGAGGCACGAGAGGCGCACGGCGTCCACCGAGGACAGCAGCGGCACGAAGACCTCGGGGTGCCGGTCGAGGAAGCCGGTGTCGGTGCCGCCGGCCAGGAACGCCGAGTGCCGCAGCACCCGCACCAGCAGGTCCCGGTTGGTGGTGACGCCGTGGAAGCGGGCGCGGGCGAGGGCGTTGGACAGCATCCTGGCGGCCTCGGCGCGGGTCGGCGCCCAGGCGATGAGCTTCGCGAGCATCGGGTCGTAGTGCACGCCGACCACGGAGCCGTCCACGACCCCGGCGTCCAGGCGCAGCCCCGGGGCGGGCAGCGGGCCGAACGCGTGCGCGACGCCCGGCACGTCGAAGCGGTGCAGCGTGCCGGTCGAGGGCATCCACGCGTAGGCGGGGTCCTCGGCGTACAGGCGGACCTCGATCGCGTGCCCCCGCAGCGGCGGCGGGCCGTTGAACGGCAGCGACCCGCCCTCGGCGACGACCAGCTGGAGGCGTACGAGGTCGACGCCGACGACGCACTCGGTGACCGGGTGCTCGACCTGCAGGCGGGTGTTCATCTCCAGGAAGAAGAACTCGCCCGACGGCGCGAGGAGGAACTCGACGGTGCCGGCGCCCACGTAGGACACCGCCCGGGCGGCGGCGATCGCCGCCTGGCAGAGCCGGTCCCGCAGCTGCGGGTCGACGGCCGGCGACGGCGTCTCCTCGACGATCTTCTGGTGCCGGCGCTGGATGGAGCACTCGCGCTCGCCGAGCGTCACGACGTTGCCGTGCGAGTCGGCCATGATCTGGACCTCGATGTGGCGGGCCCGTTCGATGTACCGCTCGCAGAACACCGTCCCGTCGCCGAACGCCGACGCCGCCTCGCGCCGCGCGGCCGCGACCGCCTCCGCGAGCGACTCGCGGTCCCGCACGATGCGCATGCCCCGGCCGCCGCCGCCCGCGGACGCCTTCACCAGGACCGGGAACGTCTCCACCTGCTCGGGCTCGAGCGCGGTCGGCAGCATCGGCACGCCCACGTCGGCGAGCAGCGCCTTCGCCTCGATCTTCGAGCCCATGAGCGCGATCGCCTTCGGCGACGGCCCGACCCAGGTGAGCCCGGCGTCGATGACGGCCCGCGCGAACTCGGCGTTCTCCGACAGGAAGCCGTAGCCGGGGTGCACCGCGTCGGCGCCGCACTTGCGGGCCGCCGCGATGAGCAGGTCGCCGCGCAGGTAGGTGGCGGCCGGAGCGTTGCCCGGCAGGTGGACGGCGTAGTCGGCCTCGGCGACGTGCGGCGCGTCGGCGTCGGAGTCGGAGTAGACGGCGACCGTCTCGACGCCCATCGCCCGGCAGGTGGCGAACACCCGCCGGGCGATCTCGCCGCGGTTGGCGACAAGTAGCCTGCGAATCACGGCTGGTCCTTTGCTTAGAGGCGGAAGACGCCGAAGTTGGGGTTCTGGTCACCTGAACGGACGAGTGCCAGGCACATGCCGAGCACGGTGCGGGTGTCGCGCGGGTCGATGACGCCGTCGTCGTACAGGCGGCCGGACAGGAACAGGGCGGCCGACTCCTGCTCGACCTTGTGCTCCACCATGAACCGCATGGTGCGGTCCTGCTCCTCGTCGTAGGCGTGGCCCTTGGCCTCCGCGGCCTGCCGGGCGACGATCGACAGCACCCCGGCGAGCTGCTGCGGGCCCATGACGGCCGACTTGGCGTTGGGCCAGGTGAAGAGGAACCGCGGCTCGAAGGCGCGGCCGCACATGCCGTAGTTGCCGGCGCCGTAGGACGCGCCGATGTTGACCGTCAGGTGCGGGACCCTGGAGTTCGCCACCGCGTTGATCATGAGCGCGCCGTGCTTGATGATGCCGCCCTGCTCGTATTCGCTGCCCACCATGTACCCGGTGGTGTTCTGCAGGAAGAGCAGCGGCGTGCCGGCGGCGTTGGCGAGCTGGATGAACTGGGCCGCCTTCTGCGCCTCGGCGGAGAAGAGCACGCCGCGGACGTTGGCGAGGACGCCGATGCGGTGGCCGTGGATGGCGCCCCAGCCGGTGCACAGGGCCTGCCCGTAGGCGGGCTTGAACTCGTCGAACTCGCTGCCGTCGAGGATCCGCGCGAGGATCTCGCGGGGGTCGAAGGGGACGCGGAGATCGGCGCTCGGGATGCCCAGGAGGTCATCGGCGTCGAACTTGGGCTCGGCGCCGTAGCTCCGGCCGACGGAATGCCCGAAATTGCGGACGACGCCCCGGGTGAGGCGGAGCGCGTCGCGCTCGTCCTCCGCGATGTAGTCGGCCAGGCCGGAGCGGGAGGCGTGCATCGCGGCGCCGCCGAGCGTCTCGTCGTCGACGGTCTCGCCGGTGGCCATCTTCACCAGCGGCGGGCCGGCGAGGAACACCTTCGCCCGGTCCCGCACGAAGATCGTGTAGTCCGACATGCCGGGCACGTACGCGCCGCCGGCCGTCGCGTTGCCGAACACCACCGCGACCGTCGGGATGCCCGCCGCCGACAGCCGGGTCAGGTCGCGGAACGCCGCACCGCCCGGGATGAAGATCTCCGCCTGCTGGGGCAGGTCCGCGCCGCCGGACTCGACCAGGTTGATCATCGGCAGCCGGTTCTCGCGGGCGATCTGCCCCGCCCGCTGGGTCTTCTTCAGCGAGAACGGGTTGACCGCCCCGCCGCGGACCGTGGGGTCGTTCGCCACGATCACGCACGGCGTGCCCTCGACGATGCCGATGCCGGTGACGACGCTCGCCCCGACCGGGTAGTCGGTGCCCCACGCGGCGACCGGGCAGATCTCCAGGAACGGCGAGTCGCGGTCGACCAGCAGCTCGATCCGCTCGCGGGGCAGCAGCTTGCCGCGGGCGTGGTGCCTGGTCACGTACTTCTCGCCGCCCCCGCCGCGGGCCTGCCGCAGCGCCGAGTCCAGCTCGGTCAGCCGCTCCAGCATCGCCTCCCGGTTGTCCAGGTAGGCGGCCCCGCGCGGGTCCAGCGCACTGGTCAGGATCGGCATGCCTCAGACCCCCAACTGCTTCGCGATGATCTCGTTCATGATCTCCGTGGTCCCGCCGCCGATGCCCATGATCCGAGCGTCCCGGTAATGGCGCTCGACCTCGGCGTCGCGCAGATACCCGAGGCCACCGTGCAGCTGCATGGCCTGGTCGACGACGTGGTCGCAGGCCGCGACCGCCGTGTTCTTCGCCATCGCCACCTCCGTAACGAGTTGATCGCCGCTTGCGACACGCAGCGCGGTGTGTCGCACGTAGGTGCGGGCGACGTCGACCTGCCGGGCCATCTCGGCGAGCCGGTGCCTGACCAGCTGCCGGCTGGCGAGCGGCCGCCCGAACGTGTGCCGGTCGCGGACCCAGGCGAGCGTCAGGTCGAGGCACCGCTGCGCGGTCGCGTAGCACTGCACGGCGAGGGACAGCCGCTCGGCGGCGAAGTGCGCCAGCAGCGTCTGGATGCCGCCGACGTCGTGGCTCCTCGGCACCCGCACGTCCACGAAGGACAGCTCGGCGGTGTCCGAGCAGTGCCAGCCCATCTTCTCCAGTCGTCTGGTGACGGTGAAGCCTTCCGCCACGACCAGCCGCACGCCGTCCTCGGTCCGCACCGCCGTGGTGGCGAAGTCGGCCCTGGCGCCGCTGGTGATGAAGAGTTTCGTGCCGTTCACGGTGTACGAGTCGCCGTCGGCCTTCGCGGTGGTGCGGATCCCGGCGACGTCGGATCCGCCGTCCGGCTCGGTGATCGCCAGGCAGCCGATGCGCTCGCCGCGCAGGGTGGGCCGCACATACCTGTCGATGAGGTCGGCGTCGCCGCTCGCGACGATGTGCGGCAGCGCGATCCCGTGGGTGAACAGGGCCGCGATCAGCCCCGACGAGCCACCCGACTGGATGATCTCCTCGGTGACCACGATCGAGTCGAGCAGGTCGCCGCCCTCGCCGCCGACCTCCTCCGGGAACGCGATCCCGAGCAGGCCCAGCTCGGCGGCCTTGCGGTGCAGGTCGCGCGGCACCTCGCCGGCCCGCTCCCACGCGTCGAGGTGCGGCACGATCTCGTTGCGGGTGAATTTCCGCACAAGGTCCCGCAGCTCCGGCTTCGCGAACGCGTCGATCATGGCAGCAGCTCGTCGGGGATGTCGACGACCCTCGATCGCAGCCACTCGCCGAGGGCCTTGCCCTGCGGGTCGAAGCGGGTGCTGGCCGCGACCCCGTCGCCGAGGATGCCGCGCACGACGAAGTTGAGCGCGCGGAGGTTCGGCAGCTCATACCGGCTGACGTCGCGCACCTCCGGCAGCAGCGTCTTGAGCAGGTCCTCGGTGAGCGTGGCCCGCAGCCACGCGTACGCCTCGTCGGAGCGTGCCCAGACGCCGATGTTGGCGTCGCCGCCCTTGTCGCCGGACCTGGCCCCGAACAGCGTCCCCAGTGGCACTCTCATCGGACCTCCACCGTGCTGCCGTCAGGGAGGACCGCGACGTGCGGGACCTCGCCGCGCGGTACCGAACCCGCTGAGAACACTCCGAAGGGCGTGGCGTCGCCAGGTGGGCCGGTCAGCGTGAGGCCGGGATAGGAGGCCAGGGCCAGCTCGACGGCCGCCTGCGAGAAGGCCCGGCCGGCCGCCTTCTGGTCGGTGCTCTTGATGTGCACGGCCAGCAGCGCGCTCGCCCGCTGCTCGTCGTCGGCGTCGGGGTGGTCCGTGCGGGCCAGCGTGAACTCCATCGGGTGGTCCAGCCTGCGCCGCAGCTGCCGCTCGACGAGGGCGGCCTTCTCCTCGATCCGCAGTCCACACAGGACGAACGTCATGCTGTTGCGGAAGCCGCCGAGGGCGATGGTGCCGACCTTCAGCGTGTCCGGCGGGGGGCTGCCCTTGACCCCGGTGACCTCGACCCGGTCCTGTCCGAGCTGGGTGAGCCGGATCGTGTCGAAGTGGGTGGTGACGTCCGGGCCGAGGTACTCGGGGGCGCCGATCTCGTACAGCAGCTGCGCGGTGACCGTGTCGACCGTGACGGCGCCGCCGGTGCCGGGGTGCTTGGTGATGACCGACGACCCGTCCCCGTGCAGCTCGGCGATCGGGAAGCCGGCGTGGTCGAGGTCGGGGATCTCGGTGAAGAACGAGTAGTTGCCGCCGGTCGCCTGGGCGCCGCACTCGAGGATGTGGCCGGCGACGGTGGCGCCGGCGAGGGCGTCGAGGTCGCCGGGGGTCCAGCCGTAGCGGGCGATGCCGGGGCCGACGACCAGGGACGCGTCGGTGACCCGGCCGGTGACGACGACGTCCGCACCGGCCTTGAGGCACTCGGCGATGCCGAACGCGCCGAGGTACGCGTTGGCGTTGGGCGCGATGGCGTCGCCCTCGACGTGCGCGACCTTGACGCCCGGCGCGACGGCCTCGATCGCCTTCCGCAGGCCGGCCGGGTTGAGGCCGCCGGCGTTCGTGACGATCTTCGTGCCCTGGTCGCGGGCGGTCTGCAGGAAGCCTTCCAGCTGCCTGAGGAACGTCTTGGCGTAGCCGGTGCCCGGGTCCTTCATGCGGTCCTTGGCCAGGATCAGCATGGTCAGCTCGGCGAGATAGTCGCCGGTGAGCACGTCGAGCGGGCCGCCGTCGAGCATCTCCTGCCAGGCCGTGGCGCGGTCGCCGTAGAACCCCGAGGCGTTGCCGACGCGGATCACTGCCGCGGCTCCCGCTTCTGCCCGGGCGGCCCGGCGAACGCCTGGGCGAGCGTCATCCACTCCCGCGCCTCGTCGCCGGTGGCCAGCAGCCCGAGGTCGGCCGGGTTTCTGCGCTGGGTGACCAGCAGGCAGAAGTCCAGGACCGGGCCGGCGACCCGGTTCGGCGCGTCCTCGGGTCCGAACGTCCACAGTGCGCCGTCCACGGTGGACAGCTCGACCCGGAACGGGCCCGCCGGCGCGCTACGGCCGTGGCTGAGGAAGCTGTGCCCGATCGTGCGGAAGCCGAGGTTGGCCACGTGCCGCAGGCGGTCCGTCGGGCGGCGGTGCTCCTGGGCGTCGGGCCGCTCCGGGAACGTCTCGGCCACGTCCTGGCCGTGCGCCCACGTCTCCATCATCCGGCCGGTCGCGCTCGACAGCGGCGACATCGCGGTGCCGAACCACGGCAGCTTCTCGTCCTTGGGTTTACCGGTCAGCGCCTTCGCCAGCGTGTCGCGGCCGTCGCGCCAGCGGCGCAGCAGCTCCTCGGGCGGGGCGATGTGCTCGGCCGCCGCGCGGTCCACCATCGTGAACGGGTCCTCGATCGCGCTCATCCGCTCGACGAACGCCGCCGGGTCGGTCGCCGCGAGGGTCGCCACCGTGTCGGTCCAGTGCAGGTGCGCGATCTGGTGCGCGACCGTCCACCCTTGCGCGGGGGTCGGCCGGCTCCAGTCCTTGTCGTCCAGCGCCGACACGAGGCGGTCGAGCGATGCCGACTCCGCCTCCAGGTCTTGCAGGACGTCGTCCAACGTCACCATCTCAGGTCCCCAGGATCGTCGTGAGCTGCACTTTCCACGCCGCGAGCAGCTGGCCGCGGCGGTGACTGTCGTCGGTGAGCAGGTTGGCCACGCCGAGGCCGCGCAGCAGGTCGAGGGTCGCCTGCACCGCCTCGCGGACGCCCGGGCGGCGCTCGTCGGCCCCGAGCAGCTCGACCGTCAGGCGGTGCATCTCGCGGCCCACCCGCGCCTCCAGGGGCACCAGCGCGTCGCGGAGGTCGGCGTCGGTGCGGGCGGCGACCCACACCTCGAGGGCGGCGACGAACAGCGGACCGGTGAACGCGGCCGCCAGCATGTCCAGGACCTTGTCGAGCCGCTCGTCGCGGTCGCCGGTGAGCGCGGCCGCCTCGGTGCGGATCTCCTCGGCCCGCCGCTCGGCGAGATGCGTGACGGCGGCGAGCACCAGGGCGGCGCGGGTCGGGTAGTGGTGCAGCTGGGCGCCGCGGGAGACGCCGGCGCGCTCGGCGATGACCGTGGTCGTGGCGCCCGACCAGCCGTGCAGGACCAGGCAGTCGACGGTCGCCTCCAGCAGGCGCTGCTGGGTGGCGCGGCTGCGCTCCTGCTGCGGGGCTCGGGTTGCGCTCACACCTTCGAGGTTGGCCCGTTCAAAACAAACAGTCAAGCCTGACTTTTTTGACCGCAAGCAAAAAGGCACGCGGCGGCGTGCCTTTTTGGGGTGTCTGTTCTATTCCTCTGTTCTGTTCCTCTGTGCCTCAGACGCGGGCGCGGCGGGCCAGGCGCTCGGGGTCCATGATGATGACGCTCTTGCCGTCGAGGCGGAGCCAGCCGCGGGAGGCGAAGTCGGCGAGGGCCTTGTTGACCGTCTCGCGCGAGGCGCCGACGAGCTGCGCCATCTCCTCCTGGGTCAGGTCGTGGTTGACCCGCAGGACGCCGCCGTCGCGGGTGCCGAAGCGGCCCGCCATCTGCAGCAGCGTCTTGGCGACCCGGCCCGGCACGTCGGTGAAGATCAGGTCGGCGAGGGCGTCGTTGGTGCGGCGCAGCCTCCTGGCCAGCACGCGCAGCAGCTGCTCGGCGATCTCCGGCCGGTTGGTCAGCCAGGGCCGCAGCGCCTGCTTGCGCAGCCGGGCCAGCCGCGTGTCGAGCACCGCCGTGGCGGTCGCGGTGCGCGGCCCCGGGTCGAAGAGCGACAGCTCGCCGACCATGTCGCTCGGGCCCATCACGGCGATCAGGTTCTGCCGGCCGTCCGCGGCGCGGCGACCCACCTTGATCTTTCCGGACAGCACGATGTACAGGCTGTCGCCCGGCTCGCCCTCACTGAACACGATCTCGCCCTTGCGGACGTCGATCGTCTCCATCTCCTTGGCGAGGGATTCGGCAGCCTCGGGCTCGACGCCCTGGAAAATGCCGCTGCGCGCCAGTACCTCGTCCATCGCGTCCACCTCGAATCCGTCGGCGCGTCGCTCGCCATGAGCAATCACGCGAACGTCAGTTTATGCACACGGGGTCGTCTCCCGGGCGTCGGGCAGGATGATCACAATACATGCCGACCTGCGGGCGCGCCCCTTCTCGACGGTACCGGTGACGCAGCGGAACCGGACGGTCACGAGGTCGCGGGGGTGCGATATGTTCGCCGCGGGGCGAGTGGACCCCACCGGTTTCAGCTGTGGGGTGGGAAGCGCATGACGGTGTACGGCGGATCGCCCTCCCGTTGGCCCGACGATCGCGAGCAGCCTCCACAGGACCAACCGCCCGGCCGCGACGAAGGTTACGGCCCGCCCGGCCCGGATCCGCGCGCCGGAGACTGGGCCGCCGAGCCCGGGACCGCGGCGTGGGGCGCCGACGCCGGTGCCGCCGTCTGGGGCGGTGACGGCCGTGGCGCCGATCCCGCGACGGCCGCCTGGCGCGCCGACACCCGCCCCGACCCCCGTTCCGGCGACCCCCGTTCTGGCGATCGCCGTCCGGGCGACTCCCGTGCTGGCGATCCTCGCCCCGGCGACCCGCAGGGCGGCGAGCTGCGCGGCGGCGACTTCCGGGCGACGCAGCCGCCCGGCAGCGCGTGGGCGCCCGACGACGACCGCGGCCCGCAGCCGACCTCCGGCCCTGCCTTCGGCGGGGGTGCGCAGGGCACCTCCCAGGTCCGGGGGAGCGCTTCGCCGGCCGGACCGCTGTTCGACCCGTCCGGCCCGCCGCGGGGTGCCGCGCCGGCCGGCTATGACGGCCCGCCCCCGATGCGGGGCTCGGCCGCGCCGCCGCCCCCGCCGTTCGACGCGGGCCTTCCGGCGCGGGGCAGCGCCCAGCCGACCGGCTCCCTGTTCGACCCGGGTGCGCAGGCCACCGGCCAGGTCCGGGGGAGCGCACAGCCGTCCGGGTCCATGTTCGAGACCGGTGGGCAGCCCACCGGCCAGGTCCGCGGCGGCGCGCAGCCGTCGGGCTCCATGTTCGAGACCGGCGGGCAGCCGACGGGGCAGGTCCGGGGGAGCGCTTCGCCGGCCGGACCGCTGTTCGACCCGGGCGCGCCGGCCACGGGCCAGGTCCGCGGCAGCGCCAGGCCGGTGAGTGGCACGTATGGCGCCGCCGCCGTCCCCGGCGCCGAGCCGACCGGCACGTTCCGCGACGCGGACCCGCAGGCCACCGGCGCGTTCCGGGAGGCCCGCCCGCCCGCGACGGGGACCTTCCGCGACGCGGACCCGCAGGCCGCCGGCACCTTCCGCGACGGCGACCCGCAGGCCACCGGCTCGTTCCGTGACGGCCGGCCACCCGCGACCGGCACGTTCCGCGACGCGGACCCGCAGGCCACCGGCGCGTTCCGGGAAGGCCGGCCGCCGGCGACGGGGACGTTCCGCGACGGCGACCCGCAGGGTGGCGCGCTGCGGGATGTGCCGCCGTCGGGGCCGCTCAGGGATCCGCACCCGCAGGCCACGGGCACGTTCCGCGACGCCGGGCTGCGGGCCTCGGGCGGTGCGGTGAGCGGTCCGTTGTACGGCGAAGGAACCGCGTACGGCGAAGGACCCAGCTACAACGACGGCCCCTCCGGCCGGGGCTTCGGCACCGGGCAGTCCTCGGGGCCGGTCTACGGCGCCCAGCCGGCCGGGCCGGTCTACAACGCCACGCGGGCGCCGGACCCGGGGGCGACCCGCGGGCCGGACGACCTGTTCGCGGCGCAGGCGTACCAGCCCGAGGAGCGGGCCGGGCGGCGGAAGCTGCCGCTGCCCGGGGAGGCGCCGCCGGAGAAGAGCGGGGGCGGCCGCCGGACGGCGATCATCCTGGGCGTGCTCGCGGCGCTGGTGATCGGGGCCGGGACGGCGGGCGCGGCGACGTTCCTGGGCGGTGACGACCCGGAGCCGACCAAGAGCCAGCCGGCGGTCGCGCAGCCGGGCGGCCAGGCGAGCACGCCGGGCGGCGGCACGTCCGCGCCCGCGGCGGGCGGGGCGGCCGGGCAGGAGGTCACGATGACCGCCACCGGCGACATCGTGATGGGCATGGCGCCGGGCGGGCTGCCGCCCAACAACGGCAAGGGGTTCTTCGACCCGGTCAAGGAGTTCCTGACCGCGGACTTCCAGATGGGCAACCTGGAGCAGGTGCTGACCGAGGACACGGGTGTCGGCAAGTGCTCCGCGGAGTCGGCCGGCAAGACGTGTTTCGCGTTCCGGACGCCGCCCGGCTACGTCAGCAACCTCAAGGACGCCGGGTTCCACATGATGACCATGGCGAACAACCACGCCTACGACTTCGGTGAGGTCGGGTACAAGAACTCGCAGAAGGCCCTCGACGGCGCCGGGATCAAGTACACCGGATGGCCGGGGATGATCTCGGTCGGCGAGGCGAAGGGCGTGAAGATCGCGGTCGTCGGGTTCGCGTCATACAAGTGGTCGAACCTGTGCAGCGACCTCGGTGCGGCGGAGACGATCATCAAGGAGGCCGCGACCAAGGCCGACCTGGTCGTCGTCCAGGTCCACCAGGGCGCGGAAGGCTCCGACAAGACGCACACCAAGCCCGGCACGGAGTTCTTCCTCGGGGAGAACCGGTGCGACACAATCGCGTTCGCGCACAAGGTGATCGACGCCGGCGCCGACCTGGTCGTCGGGCACGGGCCGCACGTCATGCGGGCGATGGAGTTCTACAAGGGCCGGCTGATCGCGTACAGCCTCGGCAACTTCGCCGGCTACAAGGCGCTGAGCTACAACGGCACCGTCGGCATCGGCGGGGTGCTCAAGGTGACGATGACCGGCGACGGCACCTTCAAGAGCGGATCGCTGACCGCGACGTACATGGTGGCGCCGGGCCTGCCGAAGCCGGACCCGAAGAAGCAGGCGATCCCGTTCGTCTCCAACCTGACGAAGCAGGACTTCCCGTCCACGGGGGCGAAGATCGCCGCCGACGGGACCATCACCCAGCCGAGCGGCTGACCCATCGTCCGGCGGGGCCGGCGGCTGACGCTGGGCAGGCCGGCTCCGCGCGGTGACGCTGAGCCGGTCGCCGCCGGGCGGCGACGTAGAGTCGGAGCGTGACTGAGACTGCGCTGGGGCTGAAGCGGCGTGCGCGCAGGATGGGGCGGGCACTCGCGGAGATCCATCCCGACGCGCACTGCGAGCTGGATTTCAGCACCCCGCTGGAGCTCGCCGTCGCCACGATCCTGTCCGCGCAGACCACCGACGTGCGGGTCAACCAGGTGACCCCGAAGCTGTTCGCGCGCTACCCGGACGCCGCCGCGTACGCGGCCGCCGACCGGATCGAGATGCAGGAAATGCTCGTGCCGCTCGGGTTCTTCCGCAACAAGACCGACTCGCTGATGAAGCTGGGGCAGGCGCTGATCGATCGGCACGACGGGCAGGTGCCCGGCACGCTCGACGCGCTCGTCGCGCTGCCCGGGATCGGGCGCAAGACCGCCAACGTGATCCTCGGCAACGCGTTCGGTGTGCCCGGCATCACCGTCGACACGCACTTCCAGCGGCTCACCCAGCGCTGGCACTGGACCACGGAGACCGACCCGGTGAAGATCGAGCACGTGGTCGGGGCGCTGATCGAGCGCCGCGACTGGACCATGCTGTCGCACCGGGTGATCTTCCACGGGCGCCGGGTCTGTCATGCCCGCAAACCGGCGTGCGGTGCCTGCACGTTGCGGCGCGACTGCCCCTCGTACGGGATAGGCGAAACGAACCTCGAAGCGGCGATCGGCCTGTTGAAGGGGCCACGGGTCGCCGAGCTGACCGAGCTGGCGCTCGCCTCATGAAGCGCCTGCTCACCGGGCTGGTCGTGGCCGCCCTGTTCGCCCTGTCCGGCTGCACCGGCGACGCACCGGCAGCCGACGACGGAGCCGCCGCCGCACCGGCCGGCCCGCCGTGCCTGACCCCCGTCGAGTCGCCCGCCGCCGCCTCGAAAGACGGCAAGCCGCTGCCCGCGATGGCCGTGAAGTGCTTCGACGGCGGTCGCTACGTCGACGCGGCGCTGCTCGGCAACGCGCCGACGATCATCAACCTGTGGGGGTCGTACTGCGAGCCCTGCCGCACGGAGCTGCCCGCGTTCCAGCGGTTCGTGACGGCGGCCGGCGGCAAGGTCCGGGTCGTCGGCGTGGTCGTCAAGGACTCGCGGAGCGCCGCGCAGTCGGTGATCGATGACAAGAAGCTGACATTCCCGATGCTGGAGGACCGCGACCAGCAGTTCTCGATCGCGTTGAGCCAGGCGGTGGGCAAACCCGTCTCCAGCGCGCTGCCGGCCACGCTGTTCGTCGCGCCGGGGGGACGGATCGTCCACACGTACCAGGGGGAAGCCCTCGACGAGGAGAAGATCCGCGCCCTCACGGCCGGGTATCTGGGGATTGAGGTGCCCGCGTGAGTGACCGTCCCGACTGGCTCCAACCCCTGCTCGACCGCCTCCGGGACACCTCGGCGAGCGACTTCACGCGGCTGCCGACCCCCGACGGCGAGGGGCCGCGGCAGAGCGCGGTGCTGGTGCTCTTCGGCGAGCAGGAGGAGAGCGGCCCCGACATCCTGATGCTGCAGCGGGCCGCCACGATGCGGAACCATGCCGGCCAGCCCGCGTTCCCGGGCGGCGCGGTCGACCCGACCGACGCCGACACGATCGCGTGCGCGCTGCGCGAGGCGGAGGAGGAGGTCGGGCTCGACCCGGCGAGCGTCGAGGTGATCACGACCCTGCCGACCCTGTGGATCCCGGTGAGCAACTTCCTCGTCACGCCGGTCGTCGCGTGGTGGCGCTCGCCACATCTCGTCGGACCCGCCGATCCGGCCGAGGTGGCCCGGGTCGAGCGCCTGCCGATCCGTGACCTGGTCGACCCGGCGAACCGTCTCCGGGTGCGTCACCCGAGCGGCTGGATCGGTCCGGCGTTTCGGATCCACGACATGTTGGTGTGGGGATTCACCGCCGGCGTGGTCTCCACGCTGCTGGAACTCGGCGGATGGGCGGTGGAGTGGCCGACAGACCGGGTTGAGGAACTGCCGACACCTGGTGCCGCCCCCGTAGGCTGAATGCGTGTCTGGCAGCGTGATCGATATCGTCCTTGTGCTCCTCGTGGTGATGTTCGCCGTCAACGGCTACCGCCAGGGGTTCCTCGTTGGTCTGCTGTCCTTCGCCGGGTTCTTCGGCGGCGCGCTGCTCGGACTGCGCATCGGGCCACTCGTGGCCGAACACTTCGATGACGACCCGATCCGGGTCGTCATCTCGTTGGCGGCGGTCTTCGGGCTCGCGGTCGCCGGTCAGGCCCTCGCCAGCTTCGTCGGCAACCGGCTGCGCACGGCGATCGTCAACCGCACCGCGCAGGGCCTCGACAACGCCGGCGGCGCGGTCGTCTCCGTCATCGCCGTCCTCGTCGTGGTCTGGCTCGTCGCCGCGCCCCTGAGCCAGTCGTCGCTGCCGTGGCTGGCCCGCTCGGTGAGCAACTCGTTCATCCTCAACGGCGTCGACAAGCTCATGCCTTCGGAGGCCGACAAGCTGTCCGAGGCGCTGCGCGACACGGTCGACACGCGCGGCTTCCCCGACGTGTTCGACGGCCTCTCGCCCACCCGCGTCCGCGAGGTCGAGGCGCCCGACCCGAAGCTCGCCGGCTCCGAGCTGGTGAAGAAGTCGGAGCGCTCCGTCGTCAAGGTCCGCGGCGTCGCGCAGAGCTGCTCCCGCCGCATCGAGGGCTCCGGCTTCGTCTACGCCACCGACCGCGTCATGACCAACGCCCACGTCGTCGCGGGCACGAAGTCCACCACGGTCGAGGTCAACGGCTCGCAGAAGAAGGCCGTCGTCGTCGCGTACGACCCCGACCGCGACCTCGCCGTCCTCTACGTCAAGGGGCTGAACGCCCCGATCATGCCGTTCGCCACGAAGAAGGCCGAGACCAACGCCGACGCCATCGTGATCGGCTACCCGCTGGACGGCCCGTACAACGCCCAGTCCGCCCGCATCCGCGAGCACCGCAACATCACCGGCCCCGACATCTACGAGGACGGCAAGGTCACCCGCGAGATCTACACGATCCGCGCCCTGGTCCGCAGCGGCAACTCCGGCGGCCCGCTCGTCTCCCCCGACGGCACCGTCCTGGGCGTCATCTTCGCCGCCGCCGCCGACGACCAGAACACGGGCTTCGCCATCACCGCCGATGAGGCAGCGGCCGTCGCCGACGCCGGCAAGACCCACACCGACCCGACAGGCACAGGCAAGTGCGCTTGATGCCTTTTCGCCTCCGGTACGGCACTGCCGCCGGGGGTCTTTCGGCTCGCTGATGTTTGTTTGTGGTCCGCTGGTGGCCGCGTGTCCTACGGCTCCGATGGCTGCTCCGGGCTGCTCCGGGCTGCTCTGGGCTACTCCGGTGTGCTCCGGTGTCAGAAGCGCTTGGCGTGCCTGGCTCTGTGATGGAGCACGACTCCGGCGGCGCCGGCGGCGAGGATCAGCAGCATCGCCAACAGTCCGACGGTGATGCTCGACCCGACCGGCACGCTCCTGTCTGCCACCTGCCGGGCCCGGGCCAGGCCGGCCGCCTCGCTGGCCGGCAGCGGCGCGGCGCCGCCCTCCTGCGGCACCTCGATGGCCTCTTCCCTCGGCGTCGCCCCGCTCTGAGCAGGCTTCCCGGCCTCGCCCTTCGGCGGTGCCACGGTCAGCGGGTTCGCGACCACCTCGGCCACCGGCTCCCGCAGCGCCGCCAGCGGATCGACCTCGCCGAACCCGAACTCGTCGTCCCGCCCCGCCGGCCCCAGATCCTTCGCCGTGCCGATCAACCGGTTGATCACGTTCGCGGCGCTCATCGTCGGATACTTCGCCCTGACCAGCGACGCCGTCGCAGCCACCAGCGGCGCGGCGAAGCTGGTGCCCTGCACCTGCCAGTACCCGCCACCGGGCCTGGCGCCGGTGAGATTGTCAGCGGGCGCGGTCAGCACCGTCTCCGGCCCCGTCAACGAGCCTGTCCACAACCCGCCCGCCCCGCCCGCCGCACCGCCGGCGCTGTCACTGGCGGTCGTGCTCGGCGCCGGCTTCGCGCTCGGCTGCGCCGCGCCTCCGCCGCTCAGCCCGGCCACGGCGACGACGCCGGGCTCGCGGGCCGGATACCAGACCTCGTGGATCGACGGGTCCGTCGCCACGTTGCCCGTGCAGGCCACGACGACGACGTCGTGCGCCGCCGCGTACCGCAGCGCCTCGGCGATCTCGTCGCTGCGCAGCGCGCCGCCGAGCGACAGGTTGAGCACCTTCGCCCCGTGGTCGACCGCCCACCGCACACCCTTGGCGACGACCGCTGGGTCGTCGTACTTGTTCGACCTGTCCAGCACCCGCACCGGCAGGATCTTCGCCCCCGGCGCGACGCCGGCCACTCCGCTGTTGTCGTCGGCCCGCCCCGCGATCAACCCCGCGACCGTCGTGCCGTGCCCGACCGGATCGACCCGCCCGTCACCGCCGTCGACGAGATCCACGCCCGGCAGCACCTGCCCCGCGAGATCGGGATGCTTCGCGTCGACCCCGCTGTCGAGCACCGCCACGATCACCCCGCTGCCCGTCGACACCTTCCACGCATCCTTGGCGTCGAGCGCGTTGAGCTGCCACTGCGCCGACCTGGTCTGGTCGGCCCCGGCCGGCTGCGCCGCGACCAGGCACACCAGCAGCGCGAAGACCGCCGTAACAAGGCCACGGGCGGCGGCGCGGAAGAGGGAAACAGGTGCGATGCCACCCATTCTGGACCGCGCCGGCAGGCTCTGTCAGCCATCCTGACCGTCCCGCCAGATTCTTAACCAGCCGCTAAACGTCCCCCAAGAACCAACCCCGATCCGATGCGAGCTCACGTCAAGCCCTCTTTGAGCCGACGAGTCCCCTACGTCGATGGCCGCACAGACCCGGATGCATCCTCATGCCAGCCAGCTCGTACAGGTCGGTGCGTTCTCATGTCGTCGACCCGGACCCGCCCAGGTGCGCCCTTCCTGGTGCGTCCTCCCCTTCAGCCCGTCAGCGGCCTGTCAGCGGCCCCTTCACCGGCCCGCGTGCCGGTCGGTGCGTCCTCACCGTCAGTGGTCCGCGTACTGGCTGGTGCGTCAGCAGCCCGCGTACCGGCCGGTGCGCCCTCTCGCGTCAGCGGCCCCGTACAGGGCGATGCGTCTTACCGGAGGAGGCCATAGAGACCCAGGACGGCGCAGGCCAGCGGGATCGCCGACACCAGGCAGAGGACGTCGAGGATGTCGGCGGCGCGGCCCGCGTACGGCGACAACGGCCGCAACGCCGCACGCGCTCCCACCAGCGCGGTGCCCAGCGCCGCCGCCGCGATCAGCGACGTCAGCACCGCCCCCGGCGGAGCGGACAGGGCGAGCGCGACCAGGGCGCACCCGCCCGCCGCGAGTAACGGCACACGGTGGCGCACCGTGACGAACATCCGGGCGCGCAGCACCAGCGCCACGCCGGCGACCGCGACCAGCACCAGGCCGGACACATCGCGGGAGTGGGTGAGCACGGCGGCGGCGACGCCCGCGACGAGGGCCGAGCCCAGCAGCATGCCGGTGAGCATCTCGTCGGTGCGGGCGACGGCCGCGAAGACGCGGTCGCGGTCCGGTGGCGTGCCGAGGCCCGCGCCGGTCGCGGTGAGGTCGCCGGGCAGGGCGACGACCGGCATGGGCAGCTTGCCCAGCCTGATGGCGAGCAGCGGAGTGCCCGCGACGCCGGCCACGACGACCGCGAGGACGACGGCGGCCGCCGCGGCCGGGCGCAGCTGCACGGCCAGGAACGCGCCCCCGGCGCCGAGCAGCGCGGCGGTCGCCGCGGCGACGAAGAGCCGGAGCAGGTGCGCGACGCCGGCGCCGGCGAGCAGCGAGATGACGAGGAGTGCCGTGGAGGCCAGCAGGACGCGTCCGGCGGCGTCGGTGAGCGGCGGGACGCTGAGCCAGCCGAACGCGGCCGCGAACGGCAGCCCGGACGCGGCCACGACCGCGCCGGTCAGGGCGTCGCCATAGGCCCTGGACGCGACGGTGCCGGTGAGGACGAGGACCAGCGCAGCGACCGCCGCGACCAGCGCCAGATCGCCGCGGACCGTGGCGACGAGGACGACGGCCAGGCCGGCGCCGGCGGCGGTGAGCGCGGCGGCCCGTGTCGCGGCCGGGCTCCAGGCGACGCCCTGGCGACGGGCGCCGGCGGCGATCGCGTCGACCACGTCGTCGAACTCGGGATCGGGCCAGCTCGACCGGGCCGGGACCAGGTGCAGGACGGCGCCGTCGCGGACCTCCTGACCGGCCAGGCCGGTGGTGGTGGACAGTGCGGTGCCGTCGCCGCGGCGCAGGAGCCACCCGCCGTGCCGCTCGCCGTCGTCGGCGAGGCCGACCCCCGCGTGCTGCAGCAACTCGGGCAGCAGCTCGGCCAGCGGGACGCCGTCGGGCAGCGCGACGTCGACGCGCCGCTGGGGCGAGTTGATCGTCACGCGGGCCAGGCCAGGGGATGCTGCGGGCATGCCTCAGGGGTACCACGATCGATGCCGCGATGGCGCCCCGCGACCTCGGATCGCACGTTGTGTGACTGAGATGTAACTCTCGATGCAACCTCGTCCCACGCCGCTCGTGCAGGTCTTACAGTGCCTGGCGTGAGCACGATCGTCGTCAATCGGTTGCCTCGGCGCCCCGCGCCCGAGATCCCGAGCGGTGAGCTGGTTGTCCAGGCGCCGCCCGAGATCCCGCCGGCGCCGCCGTCGCGCTGGCAGCAGATGGTCCAGGTGGTGCCCATGTTGACCGGCACGCTGGCGACCGCGCTGCTGTTCGCCGGGCGTGACGGCGGCACCTACTCCTACGTGATCGGGGCGGTCTTCGGCTTCTCGACGCTGGGCATGCTGCTGACCTCGGCCGGCGCGGGCAGCGGGCCCAAGAAGGCGCAGATGATGGCGGCGCGTCGTGACTATCTGCGCCACCTCGCGTCGCTGCGGCGACAGGTCCGCGACACGGCGGAGAAGCAGCGCACGGGCCTGCACTACCGGCATCCCGATCCGGGTTCGCTGTGGTCGACGGTGGACAGTTTCCGGCTTTGGGAGCGCCGCCCGGCCGACGGTGACTTCGCGGTCGTGCGCGTGGCGGTCGGCCCGCAGACCCTGGCCACGCCGCTGCACCCGCCCCTGACCGGGCCGCTGGAGGATCTGGAGCCGCTGACGGCCGGGGCGCTGCGCCGCTTCCTCGACGCCTGCTCGGTGGTGCCGGACCTGCCGGTCGCGATCTCGCTGCGCAGCTTCGCCCGCATCCATCTGAGCGCAGAGGCTCCCGATGAGGCGTCAGCAGCGTTGGTACGGGCCGTGCTGGCGCAACTGGTCGTCTTCCACGCGCCGGAGGACCTGCTGGTGGCGGTGTGCGCCGCGACCGACCGCCGGGAGCGGTGGGAGTGGACGAAGTGGTTGCCGCACGCGATGCACCCGACCCGCACCGACGCGGTCGGGCCGGTCCGGCTCGTCGCGGACTCCGCCGTCGAGCTGGAGAGCCTTCTCGACGACCTGCTCGCCAACCGGGGAAGGTTCGCGCCCGACCGGGCGGCGGCGCAGCGCTCGTCGCCGCACATCGTCGTCGTGCTCGACGGCGGGGACCTGGTCGGCAGCGCCCACCTCGGCACCGACGGCGGCGTCGACGGGGTCACCCTGATCGACCTGGGCGGCGCGCCGGCGCGGCTGCCCGATCGGACCGCGATCGTGCTCGACCCGTCCGGCGGCCGGCTGGTGACGACGTCGGTGCCGACCGGCGGCGACCCCGTGGTGCCGGGCGAGTCCATCGGCGTGCCCGACCAGCTCACCACCGCCGAGGTCGAAGCGATCGCCCGCCGGTTGGCTCCGTTGCGGTTGGCGGTCGCTGGTCGTACCGACGAGGAAAACGCCAGAGGGGACACCGGTGCCGACCTGGCGGCGATGCTGGCGCTGGACGACCCGTGGTCGCTCGACGTGGCGAGGGCGTGGGCGCCGCGCCCGCACCGGGACCGGCTGCGGGTGCCGATCGGGGTGGGGCCGCAGGGGCAGCCGGTGGAGCTCGACCTGAAGGAGTCCGCGCAGGACGGGATGGGGCCGCACGGGCTGCTCATCGGCGCGACCGGGTCCGGCAAGTCGGAGCTGCTGCGCACGCTGGTGCTGGGCCTGGCCGCGACGCACTCGTCGGAGACGCTCAACTTCGTGCTGATCGACTTCAAGGGCGGCGCGACGTTCGCGCGGCTGGACCGCCTGCCGCACGTCGCCGCGTTCATCACCAATCTGGAGGCGGAGCTGCCGCTGGTCGACCGCATGACCGACGCGATCAACGGCGAGGTCGTGCGGCGGCAGGAGGTGCTGCGGCGCGCGGGTGACTACGACTCGCTCCGCGACTACGAGCGCGCCCGCGCCGGTGGGGCGCCGCTCGCGCCGCTGCCGAGCCTGCTGGTGATCTGCGACGAGTTCAGCGAGCTGTTGGAGGCGAAGCCCGAGTTCATCGACCTGTTCGTGCAGATCGGGCGGGTCGGCAGGTCGCTGGGCGTGCACCTGCTGCTGGCGTCGCAGCGGCTCGAGGAGGGGCGGCTGCGCGGGCTCGACACGCACCTTTCGTATCGGATCGGGCTGCGGACGTTCTCGTCGCTGGAGTCGCGCACGGTGCTCGGCGTCCCCGACGCGTATGAGCTGCCGCGATCGCCCGGGCACGGCTACCTGAAGGCCGGCACCGAGCCGCTGGCCAGGTTCAAGACGGCGTACGTGTCGGGCGCGCACCGGCGGCGCCGCAGGCCGGGTGCCGACGGCGACGGACGGCGGGTCACGGCGTATGACACGCGGTTCGTGCCGCCGCCGGTCGCGCGGCCCGACGCGACCGACGAGCCGGCCGCCACCTCCAGCCTGCTCGAGATCCTCGTCGACCGGCTGGTCGGGCAGGGCGTCCCCGCGCACCAGGTGTGGCTGCCGCCGCTCAACGCGTCGCCGCCGCTGGACGAGCTGCTGGGCCCGGTCGCACCCGAGCCGGGGCGCGGGCTGACGGTCACCGACCCCCGGCTGCGCGGGGCGTTGCAGGTGCCGGTCGCGGTCGTCGACAAGCCGCTGGTGCAGCGCCGCGAGGTGCTGTGGCTCAACCTCGACAGCGCCAACGGGCACGTGGCGGTCGTCGGCGGCACGCAGAGCGGCAAGTCGGTGGCGCTGCGCACGCTGATCGCGGCGCTCGCGCTGACCCACACGCCGGTCGAGGTCCAGGTGTACTGCCTCGACTTCGGCGGCGGGCAGCTGCTCGGGCTCCGCGACCTCCCGCACGTCGGTGGGGTCGCGGGCCGGCTCGACCCGGCCGCGGTCCGCCGCACCGTCGGCGAGGTCGCCGCGCTGCTCACCGATCGGGAGCGGCGGTTCGCGGAGGCCGGCATCGACAGCATGGCCACGTATCGCCGCCACCGGGCCGGCGTCGCGCCCGGTGGCCCGCCGGCCGACGTCTCGTCAGGCGAACTCTCGTCAGGCGAACTCTCGTCAGGCGAACTCTCGTCAGGCGAACTCTCGTCAGGCGAACTCTCGTCAGGCGAACTCTGGTCGGGTGCACCTTCGGCCGGCGACGTTCCGTCAGGCGATGGGCTGTGGGGCGACGACCCGTGGGGTGACGTGTTCCTGGTGATCGACGGGTGGGCGACCGTCCGCGGCGAGTACGAGGACCTTGAGGGCACGATCACCGACATCGCGACCCGTGGCCTCTCGTACGGCATCCATCTGGCCGCGTCCGCATCACGGTGGATGGACTTCCGGCCGGCGCTGCGGGACCTGCTCGGCTCCCGGATCGAGCTGCGCCTCGGCGACGACAGCGACTCGCACGCCTCGCGCAAGGCCGCGGCGAACGTGCCGAAGGAGTCGCCCGGCCGGGGCGTCACCGTCGACGGGCTGCACCTGCTGGTCGCGCTGCCCTCACTGACCGGCGGCGACCAGGCCGGGCTGGTCAGGGCGGTCGCGGCGGCATGGGACGGGCCGCCGGCGCCGCGCGTGCGGCTGCTGCCGAGCCTGGTGCCGCACGCGGCGATGACGGCCGCCGCCGAGCCCGGCCAGCCGCTGGACCTGCCGGTCGGCATCGCCGAGTCGGACCTGCGCCCGGCGCTGGTCGACTTCGGCGCGGAGCCGCACCTGCTGGTGTTCGGCGACGCCGGGTCGGGCAAGTCGACGCTGCTGCGCGGGCTGGCCACGACGATCACCGAGCGGTTCACGCCCGAGGAGGCGCGGATCGTGCTCGTCGACCACCGGCGCAGCCTGCTCGGCGCGGTGAGCACCGAGCACCTCATCGGCGACGGCACCGGCGGGCAGGAGACCGAGGAGCTGATCGCCTCGGTCGCGTCGTACATGCAGCGGCGGCTGCCCGGCCCCGGCGTGACCCAGGAGCAGCTGCGCAGCCGCGGCTGGTGGGCCGGGCCGGAGTGTTTCGTGCTGGTCGACGACTACGACCTGGTCGCCGTCGGGTCGGGCAATCCGATCGAGCCGTTGCTGCCGTACCTCGCCCAGGCCCGCGACATCGGTCTGCACCTGGTCGTGGCCCGGCGCAGCGGCGGCGCCGCACGGGCCCTGTTCGAGCCGGTGCTGCAGCGGTTGCGGGAGCTCTCGTCGCCGGGGCTGCTGCTGTCCGGGGACCGGGAGGAGGGGGCGCTGCTCGGCAACCTCCGTCCCGGCCCGCTGCCGCCCGGACGGGGGTGGTTGGTCACCCGCCGCGACGGCGCGCGTCTGGTGCAGGTCGCGCATGTCGAGACTGACTGAACTTCGGGCGTCGCCGCGGCTGAGTTCCGCGTCGAGGCCGGCTGAGCTTCGGACCTCAGCGCGGGCTGAGTTCCGCGGGTCGGCACGGGCCGAGCTCCGGACATCACCGCGGGGCTGTGGTTCGCGTCGAGACCGGCTGACCTTCGGGCGTCGACGCGGGGCGCGGGCCGAGGTCCGCCTCGACGCGGGGGCTGAGGTCCGCGTCGAGGCGGCTGGGCCTCGGGTGTCGACGCGGGCTGAGTTCGCGCGTCGGCACGGGTTGGGGTCCGCATGGATGCGGGTCGAGTGCGCCGGCCTGGTCGTCGAGGCTGCCCTGGCGTCGACGTTCGTGGCGCGTCGACGGGGTTGGCGCCGGGTGTCGGCGCGGCCTCGGTTTCCGTGCGTCGACACGGGTCGTGGTTCCGTGTCGACGCGGGGCCTGTCTCGATGCGGGAGCTGAGCTCGCCCGTCAGGGCACGCTCAGGTCCGCTCGTGGACGTGGGCTGGGGTTTCGCCCCTCGACGCGGGCGGAGTTCCGCGCGTCGAGGCGGGCGAAAAGGGGCTATTCGGTCGGGTGCGCGTTGGGGGCGACGCCCGGGTCGTGGTAGGTGCCGTTGGCAACCGCCTCCTGGTAGCGCTTGCGGGAAGCGGCGATCTCGGCCTCGGCCTCGACCCGTCCGACCCACGTCGCGCCCTCGACGCTCTTGCCCGGCTCCAGGTCCTTGTAGACCTCGAAGAAGTGCTGGATCTCCAGCCGGTCGAACTCGCCGAGGTGGTGGATGTCGCGGAGGTGCTCCAGGCGCGGGTCGTCGGCCGGCACGCAGAGGACCTTGTCGTCGCCGCCCTTCTCGTCCGTCATCCGGAACATGCCGATCGCCCGGGAGCGGATCAGGCAGCCCGGGAACGTCGGCGCCTGCACCAGCACCAGCGCGTCGAGCGGGTCCTCGTCCTGGCCGAGCGTGCCCTCGATGAAGCCGTAGTCGGCCGGGTACTGCGTCGAGGTGAACAGCGTCCTGTCGAGCCGGATCCGGCCGGTCGCATGGTCAACCTCGTACTTGTTGCGTTGGCCTTTCGGGATTTCGACCGTCACGTCGAAGTCCATCTGATGACTCCTCACCCTCGCACCGCTGCGCCGACCATTAGTCTCCCTGACAGCACCACGGTGAAGAACGGGGAGGGTCGGTTGGCGAGGGAAAGACCACAGCTGGGCTCTGTCGTCGCGGCCGTCGCGCTGGTCGTGGCGCTCGTCGCCGCGCTCGGTTCGGTGTACGCCGGACCGCAGACCATCCGCCTGCTGGGACTCGTGGGATCGGACGAACAGGCCAAGTGGACCGCCGGGGTCACCCCGGAGTTGCCGCCGGCCGTACTGGCGGCGATGGACAGCCAGGCCCCGCTGCCGTCGCCGGACGGGGTGAAGGCCGCCATCGGGTCGCTGCTGACCGCGCCCGCGCTCGGCCCGCACATCACCGCCTCCGTCGTGGACGTGGCGACCGGGCAGGTCCTGTACTCCTCGGAGCCCGACGCGGCCATGACGCCGGCGTCGACGACGAAGGTCGTGACGGCTGTGACGGCGCTCGCCGCGCGTGGGCCCGCGTACCGCATCCCGACCCGTGTCGTGGCCGGCGCGCAACCCGGCGAGGTCGTGCTGATCGGCGGCGGCGACCCGACGCTCGCGGTGTTCCAGACGCCGTATTACCCGGGCGCCGCTCGACTCGACGACCTCGCCGCTCAGGTGAAGAAGTCGCTGGGCGACACCGCGCCGACGAAGGTGGTGTACGACATGTCCCTCTTCGTCGGTTCCGGCATCGGACCCGGCTGGGACGCCGACGCCACCACCGAAGGGTCCGGCGCGGTGATCACCCCGCTGATGACCGAGGGCGGCCGGCCCAACGGCGGCCAGTACGCCAAGCGGTACCCGCAGCCGGACGTGCAGGCGGCGCAGGCGTTCGCCAAGATGCTCGGCCTGCCGGCCACCGCGGCCGTCGCAGGCACCGCGCCGGCCGGTGCCAAGGAGCTCGGCAAGGTCGAGTCGGCGCCGATGGTGCGGCTCGTCGAGTCCATGCTGCTGCAGAGCGACAACGTGCTCGCCGACATCCTGGCCAGGCAGGTCGCGCTCGCCAAGAACCAGCCCGCGTCGTTCGAGGGTGGCGCCGCCGCGATGCGGATGGTGCTGGAGGAGCTGAACGTGCCCGTGACCGGGTACGGGCTGGTCGACGGCAGCGGGTTCTCCCGCAACGACCGGCTGTCCCCGGCACTGCTGACCACCCTGCTGGCGATGTCCGCGCGTTCCGACCGCGCCGACCTGCACGGCATCTTCGGCGGGCTCCCGGTCGCCGGGTACAGCGGAACCCTCACCGGACGGTTCGTCAAAACGCAGGAAGGGGCGGGCGCCGCGGGTTTGGTCCGGGCCAAGACGGGCACACTGACCGGGGTCAACTCGCTGGCGGGCATCGTCGTGGACGCGGACGGGCGGACGCTCGCCTTCGCGTTCATGGCCGACGCGACCACCGACCGGGACAAGGCAGTGGTCGCGCTCGACCGGGTCGCTGCCGCGCTCGCCGCTTGTGGCTGTCGGTAGTCGGTCTGTCGCTACGGGTCGACTCCGGGTCTTCTCAGCAGCAGCCGGTGGTCCGGCGCGGGTACGGTGGGTGCATGGCGCAGTTCGTCGATTGGGATCTGGCCGCTGCAACCGCCGCGGCGTTGGGCAAGAGCGGCCCTGCCGTGTCCTACGAGGAGGCCGCCGCCGCAGTCACCAACCTCCGGGGGCTGGCGGACGAGGCGACCGAGCACGTCAGCTCCTTCACCGGCCTGCGCACGAAGGTCATCGCTCCGCCGGTGCGGATCGTCGACCGCCGCGACTGGGCGGCGACCAACATCGAGGGCCTGCGGCAGGTGATCCAGCCGCTCGCGGAGCGGCTCGCCGGCGGCAAGCAGCCGGGGCCGGTCGCCAGCGCGATCGGGTCACGGTTCACCGGCGTGCAGGCCGGCACCGTGCTGGCGTATCTGTCCGGCAAGGTGCTCGGACAGTATGAGGTGTTCTCCGTCGACCCCGGCCAGCTGCTCCTGGTCGCCCCCAACATCGTCGAGGCGGAGCGCCGGCTCGGTGCCGAGCCACGTGACTTCCGGCTCTGGGTGTGCCTGCACGAGGTCACCCACCGGGTCCAGTTCACCGCCGTGCCCTGGATGCGGGGCTACTTCCTGGGCGAGGTCGGCGCGTTCGTGGACGCGTCGCAGCTCAACCAGGACCAGCTCGCTGAGCGGCTGCGGCGCGGCATCGGCGCCCTCGCCGACGTGGTCCGCGACCCCAACAGCAAGGTGTCGGTGCTCGACCTGGTCCAGACGCCCGGCCAGCGGGCCGTGCTCGACCGGCTCACCGCCCTGATGACCGTCCTGGAGGGGCACGCCGAGTTCGTCATGGACGGCGTCGGCCCCGACGTGGTGCCGTCCGTCGAGGACATCCGGGCCAAGTTCAACCGGCGCCGCGAAGCGGCCGCCAACCCGCTCGACCGGGTGCTGCGCAAGCTGCTCGGTGTCGACGTGAAGATGCGCCAGTATGCCGAGGGCCGCAAGTTCGTCCACGCGGTCGTGGAGCGCGTCGGCATGGACGGCTTCAACAAGATCTGGCAGTCGCCGCTGACCATCCCGCGGCTCGACGAGCTCAGCGACCCCGACGCCTGGGTGGTGCGGGTGCACGGGTCGAGCGCGCTGCACCGGCCCATGGTCTCGCCGCCCGCCCCGCCGGCGGCGGCCGCCGCGGCGCCCCCGGTGACGGAGGGTTCGCCCGCGAAAGCCGGCGTGGTCGAGGCGCCCCCGGCGCCCGTGCCGACGGTGCCGGAGCCCGCCGAGACGGCGCCGGCGGAGGCGGGGATCGCGGACGCCACCGAGGTTGCGGGCCTGTCCGTGGAAGAGGTCACGGCCCCGCCCGCGACGACGGCCGCCCCGGGTGACGGGGCTGCCGCGGCGACCACCAAGACGGTGGCAGAGCCGGTCGGCGGGTCCTCGGAAGGGACCGGCGAGGACGCCGAGGCGGAGCCTGCCGAGGTGGAGCCGCTGGTCGCCAAGCAGGGCGGCAGCCAGGCAGCAGCAGGAGACGAGGGCGCGCAGGAGCAGCCGGCCAAGCCCGACGCCACCGGCTGATCGAGGTGGCCGCGCTCCCGCCGGCTGTGGCGGCGGTGCGTGCCGCGGTCCGGCGCAGCCTGGGCGACGTGGCGGCCGGCGACACGGTGCTGGTCGCCTGCTCCGGCGGCGCCGACTCGCTGGCGCTGGCGGTGGCGGCCAGGTTCGTCACCGCCCGGCTGCGGGTGCGCTGCGGGCTGGTGACCGTCGACCACGGCCTGCAGGCCGGGTCGGGGGAGCGCGCGGCCAGGCTCGCGGCGTGGGCGAGAGACCACGAGTTCGACCCGGTGGACGTGCGGACGGTCAAGGTCGCCGGGCACGGAGGGCCCGAGGCGTCCGCCCGCAACGCGCGGTATGCGGCGCTGGTCGCCGCCGCGAAGTCGCACCGGGCGGCGCTGGTCCTGCTCGGCCACACCCGCGACGACCAGGCCGAGACGGTGCTGCTGGCGCTGACCAGGGGTGCCGGGCCGCGCGGGATCGCCGGGATGCCGGCCAGGCGGGAGCGGCAGGGCGTGCTGTTCGCCCGGCCGCTGCTGGACGTGACACGGGCCGACACCAGGGCCGCGTGCGAGGTGGCGGGGCTGACGCCGTGGGAGGACCCGCACAACACGGATCACGCGTTCGCCAGGTCGCGGGTACGGCCGCTGGTGGCGGCGCTCGGACCGGCGGTGATCGACAATCTGGCCCGCACGGCGGCGCTGATCGCGGCCGACACCGCGCACCTCGACGAGCTGGCGTCGGACGCGTTCGAGAAGGCGGCGACGGGGGCGGACGAGCTCGACATCGCCCAGCTGGAGCGGCTCCCGGCGCCGGTACGGACGCGGGTGCTGCACTCGTGGGCGCGGCGGCTCGGGGTCTCCGGCGGGGCGCTCTCCCACCGCCACGTGGTCGCCATGGACGCGCTGGTCACCGACTGGCACGGGCAGGGGCCCGCGGCGCTGCCGGGTGGCCTGCGGGTCGCCCGCCAGGGCGGCAGGCTGCGGCGGATCACGTAAGATCCACAGATGTCAAAGGACCTGCATCCGCGCCGGCCGGTGTACGCGCCCCGCGGTGTCGTGGCGACCACCCAGCCGCTCGCGGCGTCGGCCGGGCTGGCGGTGCTGCGCAGGGGCGGCAACGCCGTCGACGCGGCGATCGCGACCGCCGTGGCGCTGACGGTGCTGCAGCCGGGGTCCAACGACATCGGCAGTGACCTGTTCGCGCTGGTGTGGGACGGCGAGCGGCTGCACGGGCTGAACGCGTCCGGCCGGTCGCCGGCGCTGCTGACCCGCGACCTCGTCGTCGAGCGTGACCCGGCCGCCCGGGCCACCGCCGCGCTCGGCGGCGCGCAGGCCGTCGCGGCGCAGGTCATGCCGGCCCGCGGCTGGCTGCCCGTGACCGTGCCCGGCGCCCCGGCGGGCTGGCACGACCTGCACGAACGCTTCGGGTCGCTGCCGTTCGCGGACCTGTTCGACGACGCGATCGCCTACGCCGAGCGCGGCTACGGGGTCTCGCCGACCGTCGCGCACCACTGGGACCGCGCGGTCGAGGCCGTCCACGCGGGGCTGTCCGGCGAGGAGTTCGCCGAGTGGGGCCGCGTCTTCACGCTCGGCGGCCGGGCGCCGCGGGCGGGGGAGCGGTTCAGCAACCCGGACGCCGCCCGCACGCTGCGTGCGATCGCGGCCACCGGCGGTGCCACGTTCTACCGCGGTGAGCTGGCCGAGCGGATGGTGGCGCACGCCGAGCGGACCGGTGGGCTGCTGCGGGAGGCCGACCTGGCGGAGCACGCGTCGCTCTGGGTCGAGCCGCTGTCCGTCCGGTACCGCGGACACGACGTCTGGGAGCTGCCCCCGAACGGCCAGGGCATCGTGGCGCTGCAGGCGCTCGGCATCCTCGACGGCTTCGGGGCCGGCGGCGCCGCCGACCTGCACCGGCAGATCGAGGCGGTCAAGCTCGGGTTCGCCGACGCCCATGCTTACGTGGGCGACCCTTCGCCGGCTGTACAGTGGCCGCCGCTGCTCACGGAGGACTATCTGGCGAAGCGGCGGGAGATGATCGGCGAGGACGCCGCGGAGCACCCGCCCGGCGATCCCGCGCGGGGCGGGACGGTCTACCTCTGCACCGCGGATGCCGACGGCCGCATGGTCAGCCTGATCCAGTCGAACTACATGGGCTTCGGCTCGCACGTGGTCGTGCCGGGCACCGGCTTCAGCCTGCAGAACCGGGGTGCCGGGTTCGTGCTCGCCGAGGGTCACCCGAACGAGGTCGGACCGCGGCGCAGGCCGTTCCACACGATCATCCCGGGCTTCCTGACCAGGGACGGAGCGCCGGTCGGGCCGTTCGGCGTGATGGGTGGCCACATGCAGCCACAAGGCCACGTGCAGGTGGTCCGGTCGACCGTCGACGACCTGCTGGATCCACAGGCGTCGCTCGACCGGCCGCGCTGGTACTGGCACACGGGGCTGGACGTGCGGCTCGAGTCCGGCCTCGCCGGCGCCGCGGACGACCTGCGACGGCGCGGTCACCGGGTGCGCATCGTCGACGAGCAGGGCGCCTTCGGCTACGGACAGGCGATCTGGCGCACACCGTCCGGTTACGTGGCGGGCTCCGAGCCGCGGGCCGACGGCGCGGCACTGGGCTATTGATGGCGGATGTCTCCTTGAGGGTGACCCGCCGTCGATCCGGGAGGGCCGATACGGCAGGCTAGATCCATGGCCGACGGCAGCACCTGGCACGCGTCCGACATCGACCACGTGATCATCAGCGAGGAGCAGATCCGCGACAAGACGGCGGAGCTCGCCAAGCAGGTGGCGGCGGACCACGCCGACGCCAAGTCGATCCTTCTGGTCGGGGTGCTCAAGGGCGCCGTCATGTTCATGGCGGACTTCGCCCGCGCGCTGGGCCGGGTCGGCCCGCCCGTGGAGCTCGAGTTCATGGCCGTCTCGTCGTACGGGCAGGGCACGACCTCGTCCGGGGTCGTCCGCATCCTCAAGGACCTGGACCGCGACATCACCGACCGGCACGTGATCGTCGTCGAGGACATCGTCGACTCCGGCCTCACGCTGTCCTGGTTGCTGAAGTACCTCGAGAGCCGCTCCGCGGCCCAGGTCGAGGTGGTGGCGCTGCTGCGCAAGCCCGATGCGCTGAGAGTGAACGTCCCTGTGCGGTATGTCGGCTTCGACATCCCTAGCGAATTCGTGGTCGGATACGGGCTCGACTACGCCGAGCGCTACCGTGACCTGCCCTTTGTCGGTGTCCTGAAGCCGTCGGTGTACGGCCGCGGCTGACCCCGCACTTCCTGGGAGTCTGCTGGGAGCATCTCCGTCCCGGCCCACGCCGATCCGCGACTGTCGGTGCCACGGTGTACCGTCAAATGGTCGCGAGCGTCAACTAGGCCATTCTGTCGACGCTTTCGACATCGCGTCGGCACACTGGGTCCGGCGCGGTCAGCGGTCTTACGGATGGAGGGGCCGGGCGCCGCGTGCGCTCGACGACAACATGGAACGTACCCGTTTGTTCCGCCGGCCGGTGGTCTGGATCCTTGTGGTGATCATCGGTGCGATCATCCTTAGCTCCCTTTTCACGTCCGGCCCCAGCTACACGAAGGCGGACACATCGCAGGTGCTTGCCTTGTTGCGCGAGGGCAAGGCCAAGAAGGCGGTGATTCAGGACAAGGAGCAGACGCTCAAGCTTGACCTGAAGACGAAGGAGTCGATCAAGGGTTCCAAGACCGACAAGGTCGAGACCCAGTTCACCGCCCGGTCGGCCAACGACCTGCAGAATGAGCTCAACGAGCTGCAGGCGGCTAAGAAGCTCGACCAGTACAACGTCAATGTCACGCAGGACAATATCTTCGTCAGCCTGCTGATCAACCTGCTGCCGATCGCGGTGCTGGTCGTCCTCCTGCTGCTCTTCATGTCGCAGATGCAGGGCGGCGGCTCGCGGGTGCTCAACTTCGGCAAGTCGAAGGCCAAGCTGATCTCCAAGGACACGCCGAAGACGACCTTCGCCGACGTGGCCGGCTCCGACGAGGCCGTCGAAGAGCTGCACGAGATCAAGGACTTCCTGCAGGCCCCGGCGAAGTACCAGGCCCTCGGCGCCAAGATCCCGAAGGGCGTCCTGCTCTACGGCCCGCCCGGCACCGGTAAGACGCTGCTGGCCCGCGCCGTCGCAGGCGAGGCCGGCGTGCCGTTCTACTCGATCTCCGGTTCGGACTTCGTCGAGATGTTCGTCGGTGTCGGCGCCTCCCGGGTCCGTGACCTGTTCGAGCAGGCCAAGGCCAACGCGCCCGCCATCGTCTTCGTCGACGAGATCGACGCCGTCGGCCGTCACCGCGGCGCCGGCATGGGCGGCGGTCACGACGAGCGCGAGCAGACCCTCAACCAGCTCCTCGTCGAGATGGACGGCTTCGACACCAAGGGCGGCGTGATCCTGATCGCCGCGACCAACCGGCCCGACATCCTCGACCCCGCGCTGCTGCGTCCGGGCCGCTTCGACCGGCAGATCGCCGTCGACCGGCCCGACATGGAGGGCCGCAAGGCCATCCTCCGGGTGCACGCGAAGGGCAAGCCCTTCACGCCCGACGTCGACCTCGACTCGGTCGCCCGCCGCACGCCCGGCTTCACCGGTGCGGACCTGGCCAACGTCATCAACGAGTCGGCGCTGCTCACCGCCCGCAGCGACAAGCGCGCGATCACCAACGACTACCTCGAAGAGGCCATCGACCGGGTGATCGCCGGCCCCGAGCGGCGCACCCGCATCATGAGCGACCACGAGAAGAAGGTCACCGCCTACCACGAGGGCGGCCACGCGCTGGTCGCCTGGGCGCTGCCGCACTCGGCGCCGGTGCACAAGGTGACGATCCTGTCCCGTGGCCGTTCGCTGGGGCACACGCTGGTCCTGCCGACCGAGGACAAGTACACGCAGACCCGCTCCGAGATGATCGACACCCTCGCCTACGCGCTGGGTGGCCGGGCCGCCGAGGAGCTCGTCTTCCACGAGCCGACCACCGGCGCCGGCAACGACATCGAGAAGGCGACCGCGCTCGCCCGCTCCATGATCACGGAGTACGGCATGAGCTCCAAGCTCGGCGCCGTCAAGTACGGCGTGGGCGACGGCGAGCCGTTCCTCGGCCGGACCATGGGCCACGAGCGGGACTACTCGGAGAAGGTCGCGGCCGAGATCGACGGCGAGATGCGCGCCCTCATCGAGATCGCGCATGACGAGGCGTGGGAGATCCTGGTCGAGTACCGGGACGTCCTGGACCAGATCGTCGAGGAGCTGTTCGAGAAGGAGACCATCTCGCAGAACGACATGGCGCGCATCTGCGCCCGCGTCGTGAAGCGGCCGCCGATGGCGCCGTACAGCGGCAACGGCCGCCGGCGGAGGGCTCTGGAGGCCGGCGCCAACGGTGCCGAGCTCGGGACGCCCGTCGGGGTGAACGGCGACGGTGACCACGTGCGGATCACCAGCGGCGGCGAGACCACGGACGGCAAGAACTGAACGAGATCAGCAGCACCGAGCCCGACGCCGATGACGATGGCGCCGGGTTCGGTGTTTCCACGGAGCCCTTCGTCAGTGGCGAGCTCGACCACGTGGCCGCCCGCCTCGTCAGTGGGAAGCTCGGAGGTGTGGAGGTCGAGCGCAACGTCGACCTGAAGCGCATCGAGGCCGCCGTCCGCGAGATCCTCATCGCCGTCGGCGAGGACCCCGACCGCGACGGGCTGCGCAAGACGCCCGGCCGGGTCGCCCGGGCCTACGCCGAGCTCTTCGCCGGGCTGCGGGTCGACCCCGCCACGGTCCTCTCCACGACCTTCGAGGCGGACCACGAGGAGCTCGTCCTCGTCCGCGACATCGAGGTCATGTCGATGTGCGAGCACCACCTGCTGCCGTTCCACGGCGTCGCGCACATCGGCTACATCCCGGGCCACGACGGCCGCATCACGGGGCTGTCGAAGCTGGCGCGGCTGGTCGAGGTGTACGCGCGGCGGCCGCAGGTGCAGGAGCGGCTCACCGCGCAGATCGCCGACCGGCTGATGGAGGAGCTCAACCCGCGCGGCGTCATCGTGGTCATCGAGTGCGCCCACATGTGCATGTCGATGCGGGGCATCCAGAAGGGCGGCTCGCGGACGATCACGTCGGCGGTCCGCGGCCTGCTCCGCGACGACGCCAAGTCCCGCGCCGAGGCGATGTCGCTGATTCTGAGCGGCTAGCGCCCAGGTGCTTGCTGAGCCCGGTCGCCGGTTGGTGGCCGGGCTTTCGCGTTTCCTGCGGGCGCTGACCGCCGCGGCGCCTGCCTTTCCGCCGCGGCGCTTGGCTTCCCGGCGGGGTGGCTGTCTTTTCCGGCGCGGCGCTTGGCTGCCCGGCGGTTGCTTGGCTTACTCGCGGGGGCTCGTGAAGGGTGTCAGCCCAGGAAGAGTACGGCGGCGAAGACGATCATGGGAATCAGGGCGAGGAGGCTGATCGCCATGCCCATGACGGGCGTTCTGGAGGTCGGGCGGCGGGTCGTCGCGCCGATCGTCAGCCAGCCCAGGGCGAAGGCGAGGGCCGGCAGTACCAGAGCACACGGCAGCGCCAGAAGGCTGATCTCGTCGAACCGCTCGCCCGCCAGCAGCGTCGGCACCTGTACGACGGCGGCGAGCACAGCGAACGTGAAATAGACCGCGGCGTTGATCCAGACCCTGGTGCTGGAGGCGGTGTCGGACCTGCCGGGGGCGGCCAGCGCCGCCTCAGACTGCTTCAGACCGGCCGCCGCCACGCGGAGGGCATGGGACACCCTCCCCGGCAGCGATTCGGGCGCTGGAGGGCTCTGGGGGCGTACAGCGCCCGTACCGCTCGCGCCGCCCGCAACGGAGACCGGCACGCCGCTGACGGCTGCGGGGCGCACGGGGCCGCCGCTGACCTGAGCCGGGCTCTTCGCCTGCGCCGGACCCTGACCCGGACTCTGCGGACGGGCGGGGACGCCGCTGACCGGCGGGCGGTAGACGGGTTGGGCTCCGGTGGGGCCGTTCAGCGCGCCGCCCGGGGGGCGGTAGACGGGCTGGGCGCCCGTGGGGCCGTTCAGCGCGCCAGGGTAGGTCTGGTACGGGCCCATGATCGCGCCCGTGTTGCCGGCGGTGCTGCCCATGTACAGGTTGCCCGTCACCGGCGGGACCGCGCCCGCAGGTCCGGCTGGCGATGACGGTGGCCCCGGTGGGGAGCTCACCGGGGCCGTCGTGCGGGGGGCCTGCTGCGGCGCGCTCCTGCGGCGGCCGCCGGGCTGGGCCGCGCCGGTCAGCACCGAGGCCGCGGTCTGCGTCTCCTGCCAGCTCGGCACCACGTCGAACGGGCGGCCACCGACCTCGCGGGCGACCTCCGTCAGGTACGCCTGGTGGTGGGCGAGCTTCGCCCGGATCGCGGCGAGGTCGTCGCGGGCGGCCTTCAGCGCCGCTTTGTGCTCCGCGACGACGGCGATCACCTCGCGCCGGACCGTGTCCAGCCGCTGCCCGGCGGCGACGTAGTTGAGCCAGGCCGTGCGGCTCGGCTCACCGACCGGGGCGGGTGGCGTGGTCCAAGGGCCGACAAGCTGCGCGCAGACCCGGCGTACCAGATCCGCGGGCGGTTCAGGGTCGAGGTACACCGGGGCGTTGAGCCTCCCGGGCGTGACGCCGGTGCCTGAGAACGTCGCGCCCGGCGGATCGCCCACCCAGGCATGCGGGTTGCGGATGGCGATCTGCGTCGCGTGCGGCAACGGTGCCTGCGTGGTCTCGGCCGTCAGCGGCGGCGGCGGCCAGCCCGCGGCGATCAGGTGCAGCCGGCCCGCCGGACCCGCGTGCGCCAGCCCCGCGATCCTGGCCAGGTCCCGGCCCTCCGTCAGCTCCGGCAGCGACGCGATCACGATCAGCAGCGTCGGCCCGGCACCGTCCGTGCGGGCGGCGAGCCAGTGCTCGCCCTCATCCAGTACCGCGCGAAGACCCTCCGCATCGGTCGCCGGCGGCGGCATGATCGACTCGATGCCGGCGAACCATCCGAACGTGGACCCTTCCTCGACCGCGTCCACCGCTCGAATCCGCACCGAACCCGGCGGCGACGAAGCCAGCAGCCGCAGCACCAGACTGCGCAGCAACCCCGCGACCCGGCTGTCCCTCGCATCGGCGTCGATGGCGATGTGCCCCGCCCGGAGCAACGGCACCACCACCGGGAACCGCGCGTCGTCCAGCGGATGCGCCTGCCCGACCCGCACGAACGTCGGCGGCAGCGGCCCCCCGAGCGGCGTGGTGGGCGAGAGCGCGTCCAGCTGTGCCCCGAGCCAGCCGGGCGCCAGCAGGTTCGCGTCGGCCCGCAGCCCGGCGGTCAGGTCGTGCTGCTCCGCGTACTGCTCCGTCGGCGCCGCACTGGGCGAGTAACCATCGAGGATCGGCCCGGCGGCGGCGACCAGCGCAGCGGTGTGCCGGTGCAGCGCTGCCGCTCGCTCGATCCGTGCCCGCAGCCGTGCCACCGTGCCCCTTTCCGCCCGCTCCGATCCAGCAGATGCCGGAACGGTAACGCAGTCCGCGGAAGCAGTCAGTAGGCGCACTGGGAGTCTTGTATTCCCGCAGGTGACCGCCACACCCTCCCAACCACACCCCACCCCCTCCCGATCTTGCACCCACCCCCGCCGATCCCTCAGAGCGCGTGGGAGCGTGCCAGCCTCGATGCGGCCCGATAGCCTCTGAACCGTGGACGCATCGAAGCCGAACGAGCCAAACCTCGATCAGGGCAGGTCGATCCCGAGATCCCGCCCCGGCAACGACGAGGTCCTCGAAGGCGAGATCATCGGCAAGGACGAGCCCCTCGGCCGCCCCGCCCCCACCCCGCCATCCAGCCCCCCGAAGCGAGGCCTCGGCCTCCGTAAGACCTTGCTCCTTGTGATCGCAGTAGCCGCCGCCGGCCTCTGCCTGGGCGGTTCAATCACCGCATACATCCTGTACGACAAAGCCACCACCCCGGACCGCAGCACGCCCGAAGGTGTTCTCGAGCAATATATCGAGGCAAAATTTTCCTCCAGAGACAACATTCGAGCGAAGCTCTTCGAGTGTCCCACTGCTAGCCTTAAGGAAGTAGATGCTGCGCTCGCTGCAGTCAAAGAGCGGGAGGCAAAATTCGCCATTAGGATTACGGTGAAGCCTGCTCGATTCGATGTAAATGCCGTCGGGACGCAGGCAGAGGTTAAGGCGACGCTAAACGTCTTCGTGCCAGAGTCGGATGGACGTGAAACTGTTTCTTTGCAGGAATGGCGTTTCCTGCTGGAAAAGAGCCGCAGCTGGTTGATCTGCAGTGCGGAGCAGCTGTAGCGCCTACTCGATCCAGATTAGGTGGATCGGCAGTTCAAGGGTCTTCGGTGTTTGTCCGCTCCAGGCCCACCGATACCAGTCCAATTCTTTACAGACCCGCACGCAGATGTCGCCCTCGGTGCTGCTGTACGGCTCTGTCACCGCTCGCAGATCCCGCTCGTCCCTCCCGGCCTTGTTGTCAGGGCCTGCGACGCGTACCACGCGGAGTCCGGTTACCACCCCGACCTCCCGAATCGGCCGAGGCGGCCGAGGCGGCGGCACGTCAAGCGAAACGAGCCGTCCCACCAGGTCCGAACGCCCCTCGGCGGGGGTCACAGCCGAAGACGTCCGCTCCACCCACACCCGCTCGATCGGCACCAGCGGCGCAAATACCTCGGTTCTTTCCGCTTCGGCTCGGTACCATTCCTGCTCCGGCAACGCCGGCACATAGGTCCGGCTCGCCTGCACCACCGGGTCATCGACCCGCAGATCACCCCGCCAGCCAAGACCCGGCATGCCAACCATCGCCCGGTGCCCGCGGAGGTCGCGAACGGACACGGCAGGCACCAGCTCGATGCCCGCAGGAGCACGTTCGGCGCCGCCGGCAATCAGATCCCAGTCGGGTAGATCATCGCTCGGGAAACCGCTCACGGCTCCCCTCCGAGTGGCGCCCCCATCAGCTGCATGAACTGAACTGGATCCATCGCGCCGTTCTTGCTCGAGTCGCTGTTCCGGTGCGTCTCGAAATGCACGTGAGGACCCGAAGAATGTCCGGTCGTGCCCGAGAGCCCGATCTCCTGACCGGGCGCAACGCTTTGGCCCACCACGACGCTCGGCTGTTTCACCATGTGGCAGTACCGCGTGATGATGCCATTGGCGTGCAGAATGTCGACGAACCAGCCGCAGCCGCGAACGGATGGTGAACCATCCCGGTCGCAGCCCCACGGTTTACCGTTCGGGCCGATCGCGTCGCAGCGCACTTTGATGACACGCCCCGCCGCCGCAGCGTGGATGACGGTACCTCGCGGAACGATGAGATCGACGCCCTGATGAGTGGGGCGGGAGGCGGTCCGAAACCCTGACCCCACCTTTCCCTTGACCGGTGCCGTCCAGCCAGAGGCGGCGATCTGGCCGGCACTGACGCATTGCAGGTCGGTCTGATCGCCGACCGCGCGGGCTGCGCCGCCCGTCAAGGAGTTGACCACCGTCGAGGCCAGTTCCTCATGCTTTGCGTAGGCATTGGGGTACGCGCTGCGCTGCACCTTCTGAGCGGCGCGAGTCAGGCTCATGCCCTGCCAGCCGGGAATCGTCACCAGCTTCTCGTAGAACTTCCGCGACGCGTACTTCGGATCCATGATCTGCTCGGGTGTACCCCAGCCGGTGCTGGGTCGCTGCTGGAAGAGCCCGAGTGAGTCGTGGTCGTTGCGAGCGCCCAGATTCGGCAGGTTACGGAGCCATGACTCCTGCATCGCCGTCGCGACGGCGATCACCCAGCCCCGGGGCGGCACATTGAGATCCTGCCCGACCCGCACGATGATCGCCGCATTACGTACCTGCTCCTGGCCGAGCCTGCGATGGTTCGGCATTTCTGCCGCCACGTCGACCAGTTTCCCGTTGCCGCAGCCGGAATCGTAGGTGACGGTCTTGTTCGCCGCATCGAGGAAGAACGACACCACGCCTCCGCCGCAGCAGACCAGAATCAGTACCGCGGCGAGCGCCACCAGCAGCGCAGGGCGGAGCCTTCGCTGTCCGCCCTCACCGTGCTCGTCAGCGGTCTCGAAGTCGGTCACGCCACCTCCCAGTCCAGCGAGGTGACCTGCCAGCGGCCACCGATGGCCTCGAGCTGCAGGATGATCGTTCCGCCATCAGCCGGAACCTTGGCGGTAGCGACCTGTCCGAGGTTCTCCACGACCGTAGAGCCGGTGATCGTAGCGGCAGGGACGTCGCTCGGATCCGTGTCGGCCAGGTCTTCCATCAGTTCGTTCGTCGCGTCCGGCTTCAACCCGTCCCGCCACTGGGCGCCGGAAATACCGGGCTTGCGCAGCCAGGCCTTCGCGAACCGAGTGGCCACCGTGCTCGCGTCGGCGGCCCCCTTGCTCAGGGAGGGCGCCGCCGAACTCGGCTCCTCCGCGACACCGTCGTCACCGAGCGAGTTGTAAGGGTCCGGCGTCGTCGTTGCGGGAGCAACGGTAGGTCCGAGTGCGCCGTTGCCGGTCCCGTCATCGTCCGTGAAGACGGTGCGGCCGAATCCCACGACGATCAGCACAACAACGATCAGGACCATGGCGATGCCGTACCGCGTGCCGAGCAGACGCAGAACCGTACGCATGGACGCTCACCCCGGCAGGTTCGCCGACTCCGGCCGTCGCGCCGGCGACCGGTCGGACGTGGACCGTTCGGAGTCGGGCCGATAGATCGAATACGACGGCGCGGTCTCTTGCGGCAAGTCGGGCTCTTCCCACGTCGGCTCCCGCCGCCGTCGCTGCGGACCGTCCTGCCGCGTCGTCCGCTCCTCAGGACGCGTCCGGTCGCCACCTCCACCGACCGCCACGACGTCCTCGTCCCGCGTCTCCGGCCGGTGCTCTGGCCGCTGATGTCCCGGCAGGCTGTCCCCACGTTGCCGCGGCTCATTCGTTCCACCGGCGTCAACGACCTTGAGCGCCGCAGCCTGCCGCACGTCCCGCAAGAACAACCGGTGCCAGCTACCAGCGGATGTGATGGCGCGAGTGGAATCCTTCCCACCGAGCTGCGTGATCCGCCGGTAAGGCCGCAGCAACAGCCAGCCAACGACTCCAGTCAGCCAAATAAGCAAAACCTGGAGCCACCCGGCAAGCGAAGAAGTTCCGAGAATCAATGTAACTGCCAGCAGATAGATTGCTGATCCTGTTCCAAAGATGACGATGTTGAATATCGCCGCGATCACCGCATTGCCGAGTCGGCGAAGGCCCGCATTTGCTGGGCGTAGAAGGCCGACAGTGCCCAGGATTGGTGCCGCGATTACGGCCCATCGGAAAATCAAGAATCCGAGGAAAACGAGCACCGATGCGGTCAGGTCGAATAAGGCGAAGAACAGTGCGGAGAGGATCGCGAGGAATCCGGCGCCGATTCGGTCCATGCCATTGCTGCCTTGGAGGTGCTCGTACGCCTCAGGATCTTCCGTCTTGATCTGTTCGGCGACCTGCATCCAACGCTTCTTCTTCTGATCAGTCAGAATCTTGCGTTCGTTTGACTCGATAGCTGGCCCAGGGCGCTTCAGGCGGATTCGTTCTTCTTCGCTTTCGCGAGCCCGTGACTCGGCGGCGCGAATTCTGTCAATTTCATCCCAACTAAAGGACTTTGCGTCATATAGTGCGGGGCCATATTTTTGGGCTGTGATGCTGTCCGCGGACCCGAGTGTCCCGCGAAGCCAATTTCGATACAGAAGTCCGTCAACGACCGTGTCGCTTGCCCGCGCCGCTGGAGGTCGTATGTCTATGCACGCTTTTGGTTCGGGGTTACGGCATTTATCTGCCGGGATGCTTTCGTCAGGTGGGCCGATGGCGTCGTGGATTACGCCAAGGCTGCCGATCAATGTCTTGTCGGCGAGACCGGCAGAGAGTTGCGGCCATGATGCAATGCCCGTGATAAGGACCATCACAAAGATTGCCCAGCCCGCCGTGGTCACCGCACCGGAGAGATCTGCCTGCCGTGAGCGCCAGAGTAGGTACATTCCGACAATGGTCAATGTTACTGCGCCAAAAGCAGTGAAGACTTTTTCGTATACTGCTTTGGTTGCAGTCTCGACGAGAGGATCCGCCCAACCCCAAGTCGCTGACGGATCCCACGCCCGCTCTCGCAGAGCGTTAGATGCCCCAATGATCGAAGTTGCAACGAGGAATTCGCCGTTGGCAATCGTTCCTTCGAACTCTGCGCTTGGATTCCTGACCACTGAAGCGCATTTCAAGTCGTAGGTCGAAAAGTCGTAACCGGCGTAACCGTACTCGCTATAGCGGTAGGCAAAGCGTAGGCCTGTGCCGGTTTTGGGTCGGCTGGCAAACCAGCCCGCCATGCCTGAATCTGGCGCGCTCGGAGTTGGTGCGTCCAGGCAGCTAATTCGAGACTGGACGTCTACCTGCAATCGATCGGCGCAGTTCTCGAAGTTCCCCGGTACTCTCCATTCCTGGACCGTGCACAACGGGTCCCCTGGGGCGCGGGCTGGGGTGGCGGTGGCTGGGGAGATGGGGCCGGCGAAGAGGGTTGCCAGGGCGGTGACGATGACCACGGCTGCGTGCACGGGCAGGCGTCTCACCGGTCGACCTCCGAGTCGTCGTCGTGGATGTCCACGATCTCGCCGCCGACGGTGTCGCCGGTTGGGATGCCGCCTGGGGTCGTGTCGAGGTAGCGCAGGAGGTCGCGGACGTACGAGACGTCGACGCGGACCTTCTGGACTCGGCCGTCGACGTCGCGCATGACGAACTCCCGGAAGCCGAGGCGCGAGGATGAGGACGTGTCGACCTGGGAAAGGGCGGCCAGGGTCTGTTCGTAGCCGACGTCGGTCGGGACGCGCAGGAGACGGAGGGCCTCGGCGGCGATCTCGGAGTCCTCGGCGATGCGGCCGACGAAGACGGTGGAGACCAGGTTCTGCACGTCCAGGCCGAGGATGTCGCGAGGGTTCTGGGAGGCGACCAGGGCGGCGAGGTTCCACTTGCGGGAGTCGCGGGCGAGGCGGACCAGGAAGGAGCGGCCGGAGCGCCAGCCTTCCATGAAGTGGGCCTCGTCCAGGCCGACGAGCTTGCGCTGGGTCATGTCGCCGCCGTAGCAGCGGCGGACGGCCAGGCGGTGGGCGGTGTGGAGCATGGGGAGGGCGAGGGACTCCTCGGCGGACCAGTACTCGCGCTCGATCTTGAGGTCGGGCAGGCGCAGGCCGGCCATGGTGATGACGGTGAGGGTGGCGTCGGCGCCGAGGAGGCCGGCCGGTGGGGTGCCGAAGAAGAGCATGGCGAGGGGCATCTCGGCGGTGTCCAGGAGGAGGTTGCCGAGCTCGAGGGCGTCGTGGTCGCCGGTGTCGCGCAGGGAGCGGATGACGTCTTCCAGGGTCGACGACTCCTCGGCCGGGACCTGGCGGACGGCGTGGCGGAGCATCGTGGCGGTCGAGGCCTCGCGGGCGACCTGCGGCGGGACCAGCATCATGCAGATGTCCTGCACGAGCATGCGGCGCTCGGCGCGCGCGTTGGAGATGGCGATCTCGAACTCGCGGTCGCCGGAGGGGCCGGGGACGTAGTGGCCGCGCTGCGGGGTCGGGATCAGCGAGTAGGGCGCCAGGGTGCCCTGCTCCGAGCCGGTGAGGTTCAGGACGCGCGAGTACGGGGCGAGCTCGGGCATCGCGCAGAGGCGGGCGAGCGGCCCTGAGGGGTCCAGCAGCGTGACCTGTACACCGCGGCGGGCGTTCAGGTAGCCGAGGGCGCCCATGAGGGTGGACTTGCCACCGCCGGGCTCAGCGACGAAGACGGCGAGGCCGGAGCGCTCGCGGACCTCCATCGGGAAGTGCAGGTCGAGGAAGACGGGGCGGCGGGAGGTGCCCGCGGTGCGGCCGATGAGGTCGCCGCGGCGGTCGCCGACGGTCGAGGCGGCCTGGGGGAGGGCGGCGGCGAAGAGCTTCACCGGCATGCGGCGCAGGTAGCCGGTGTTGGCCAGGGGCTCGCCGGGGATGAACTCGCGCGCGAGCCAGTCCTGCTGCTTCGGGTGCTGCAGGGCGACGCGCATCTCGCGGGAGTACATCTGCGTGACCCGGCGGGCGCGCTCCAGGCACTCCTCGCGGGTGCGGCCGCCGACGGCGATGCGGTGCCAGCCGTGCGCGCGCGAGGAGTCGACGGGCAGGCCGGTGCTGATCTCGTCGCCGATGGTGAGGGCGCGCTTGGCGAGCCGCTCCAGCTCCGGCGGGGCGTCGATGCCGTGCTCGCTGTAGTCGGCCTGCTGGGAGCGGATCAGCCGGAGCCGGTGCTCGAGGTTACGGAACGAGTCGTTGGGGCCGAGGATGTCGATCCGCGAGGAGAGCTCCATCGGCCAGGGCAGCCGCTCGTGGAAGTGCAGCCACGGCTCGTGCCGCTCGGGGATCTCCAGGGGCTCCATGCGGCCGACGGTGAGGACGGCGACGTGCCGCTCCTCGCCGCTGACCCGGTTGACCAGCTTGACGGTCGAGCCGTACGGCGTCCGGTAGCGCTCCACCTGCTCGGTCAGCGCGAGCAGGTCGCCGCGGTCCCAGCCGCCGTCCAGCGAGGTGACGTGCGCCGGCGGCGACATGCACAGCGCGACGGAGCGGTAGAGCAGCCACTCCAGCTCGTAGGCGGTGACCCGGCGGCCGCGCATGCCGAACGCACCGAGCACCTCGTCGAACTGCTCGACGGTCCGTGCCATCCGGCGCCGCTCGGCGTCGGCGACGCCGCGGCGGAAGAGGGCGCCGATGCGCTCGGCGAAGGTGTCGCCGAGGGTGCGCCGGGCGAAGGAGATGCCGAGGTACGTCTGGCCCTCGGCGTGGTTGATCGCCAGGAGGTGCTTCTGCGCGGCGACCAGGTGGTCGGTCCACGACGGGCCGGCGCCGGCCGTGGGCAGCGGGAACGGCGTGTTGTTGTCCACCACGCGCGCCCACTGGTCGGCGGGGAACGGCCGGGTCGTGCGGCGCAGGTGCAGGCGGAAACCGGCGAGGCCGGCGTACTGCTCGGAGATCGCCGACAGCAGCGCCTCGCGCTCGGCGTCGGGGCGGAACGCCCAGCGGACCTCGGGCAGCCAGTACCAGGCCGTGACGGTGTTCGGCGTGAACGTCAGGTGCCCGGCGATCTCGGTGATCGCCAGGTCGATCGACGGCTGCCGGTCCCGGACCCGGGGCTTCGGCGTGCGGTCCAGCGGCGTCCGCTTGCCGGTGGGCCGGGCGGGCTGCTTGGGCGGAGGGCTCGAGCGGCGCGCCGGGGGCACCAGGTCCTTGCCCGGCACGACTTTCCCGTTTGCGGTTCTGGCGCCTGTACGACTGCCGCCGTCGCCCATCGCCGGTGTGGTCAGACGGGGAGCGCGATCTGGCGCCTGCCGCTGCGCCGGCCGCTGCCGCTCGACGGGCGCGCGGTCGCCCGTGCCCGGCCTGCCGGGAAGCCGCGGATGCTCACCGGTGCCCGGCCGTCCAGGGTACTGCGGGTGCTCGCCGGTGCCTGACCGTCCGGGGACCTGCGGGTGCTCGCCCGTGCCCAGCCGGCCGGGGAGCCGCGGGTGCTCGCCGCTCCAGTCGAAGGCGTCCGGGTGCTCGCCGCTGCGCTCCAGGCGCTCGGCGGCCGTCAGCGGTCCGGATCGGGCGGCCGGAGGGAGCGCGGGCGGCGGGTCGGCCGGTGCCCGGTCCAACTGCCGCCGCTCATAGGCATCCACCTGCCGCCGCTCGGCGGCCTCGATCTGCCGCCGCTCGGCGACGTCGGCCTGCTGCCGCTCGGCGGCCGCGTCCAGCAGCCGCCGCTCAGCGGCGTCCACCAGCCGCCGCTCGGCCGGGGCCAGCCGCCGGTCGTAAGCGGAACCGGACGAGGGGACCGCAGACGTCGGAGCGGCGGAAGGGGAGGCGGAGGACGGCAGCGCCTCTGTCCGCGGCACCACCCGCTTCGGCGCCCGCAGGTCCTCAGGGGCCCGCCCGGCGCCGGACGTCGGGGCCGCCGACACCGGGATGCCGGAGATCGGCCGGTTGCCAGGGTCGCCGGCCGTCACGCGGTCGCGCGGCCGCCCGCCCGGCGGGTCGTCGAACAGCCCGAGGAACGGCGAGTCGACGTCGGCCGCCGGAGGCGCGCTCGCCGGGCGGTCGGCCGACGGGCCGCGGGCCGGCCCGCGGAACATCGCCACGCGACCACCCTCGGCGGCGGCGCGCAGGCCACCGTCGTAATCGGACGTGTGCGCAGCGTCGTCATCGACGTCCGGCTGGTTGGAGTAGCCCCCAGGACGGCGGGGAGGCGGGTTGGTCATGCGAGATCACCGGTGAGTTCCGGGCGGATACGCACCCTGGTGGCCACGAGCCGAGCGTCACGCTGCTCGTGGCTCGGCTCCCGGGTGTGGCGCCAGTCGGTCAGGGCTGTGCGGACCACCATCCGGGCGGGACGATCGGGGTCGACGTAGCGGAAGATCAGCGACGTCGCCACGATCGCGAGGGCGATCTCGTAGGCGGGGAAGTAGTCGACCTGCAGTGTGATCAGGTAACGGATGAACATGAACAGGGGCACCAGGAGCGCGAACACCCCGTACTGCGCATAGGGCAGCTGGATGGGCAGGGTGTAGCCGGGCGGCCCGAGGTAGACCAGGCGGGCCCGGTAGATGTCGTCGTCGGTGCGCAGCCGCATGTCTTGTTCACTCGTCTCAGCAGTGAGGCTCAGCAGTGAGTCCGGAAGGCACGGCAGCTCTAGTTGAAGAGCAGTTTGACGAGGGAGTCGCCGAAGAAGAAGAGCGACGCGGCGCCCGCGACGAAGGCCAGCCCGATGATCGCGATGGCGGAGCTGGTCAGCACCCGGGAGACCTCACCCTTGCTGGCTCGGCCGATGAAGATCACGCCGAGCGCCGCGAGGAGGATCGGCACGATCTTCGTGGTGAAGAACTGCAGAATGCCGTCGGTGTTGATCGTCTTCGGTGCGGGTTCGGGCGACGGCGCCAGAGCGATCGCATCAGCGACGCGGGTCGTCTCCCCCCACAACGCGTGGCCGATCTCCAACAACATCATCAGACCTCCCCGGAGGCGCGACGGGCGAGGTGCACGCCGCGCGTTAAGCCTCGCTGATAAGACGACCCGGTCATACGACCCCGGCTGCTGTGTCGCCCTCCAGCGGAACCTTATCCGGGCGTTTGCCCTGCTAAATGCCCATTGTCGGGTTTAACGGTCCGAATAACGTTCACTTGCAGAGAGTACGGTGCAGCCCTCTTTCCAACAAGCTGACCGGTCCGTGATCAGTGTTGCGGATGAGGCGCCTGAGCGGTTACCCCTGGTGGGGGACAGGTGACTGACCGGAGGTGAGTACCTTCATTCAGGTGACGCTCCTTCGCCGTCCTTCCCCCGTGGTCATGGGGGTGCTCAACGTGACCCCGGACAGCTTCTCCGACGGCGGCCGCTACGCCGATCTGGGCGCCGCGGTCGACCACGCCATGCAGATGGTCGCCGAGGGCGCCGACGTGATCGACATCGGCGGTGAGAGCACCCGCCCGGGCGCGGACCGGGTCGACGCGCGCACCGAGCTCGACCGCGTCCTGCCGGTGATCCGCGAGCTGGCCGCGGCCGGCGTCACGATGAGCATCGACACCACCCGCGCGGCGGTCGCCGCCGAGGCCGTCGCCGCCGGTGCCGCCCTGGTCAACGACGTTTCCGGGGGGCTCGCCGACCCCGACATGGCCCGCGTGGTCGCCGACGCCGGCTGCCCCTGGGTGCTCATGCACTGGCGCGGCCACTCGCGCAAGATGGCCGATTTGGCCGTTTATGACGATGTCGTCAAAGAGGTGTGTGCCGAACTGCTGGAGCGGGTCGACGAGGCCGTCGCCGCCGGCGTCGCACCCGAACGGCTGATCCTCGACCCCGGGCTGGGCTTCGCGAAGAAGGCCGAGCACACCTGGCGGCTCGCCGCGCACCTGCCGGACCTCATCGGCCTGGGCTACCCCGTGCTGGTCGGGTCGAGCCGCAAGTCGCACCTCGGGCGGCTCCTGCAGGCCGCCGACGGCTCCCCGCGCCCGACCGAGGAGCGCGAGGCGGCCACGATCGCCACCACCGTGCTGTCCGTCGCGGCGGGTGCCTGGGGTGTGCGGGTCCACGAGGTCCGTGGCAACGTGGACGCGATCAAGGTGTGGAAGGCCGTACAGGCGGCGCGGTGACGAATGAGGATGACAAGGGCATGACGGCTGACCGGATCACCCTGACGGGGCTGCGGGTCCGCGGCAACCACGGCGTGTTCGACTTCGAGCGCCGCGACGGCCAGGACTTCGTGATCGACGTGATCCTGGAGCTCGATCTCGCCCCCGCCGCGGAGTCCGACGACGTCACCGACACCGTGCACTACGGTGAGCTGGCCGGACGGCTCGCGGAGATCGTCGCGGGCGACCCGGTCAACCTGATCGAGACCCTCGCCCACCGCCTCGCCGGCTCCTGCCTGGAGGATTCGCGGGTACGGGCGGCGACCGTCACCGTGCACAAGCCCCAGGCGCCGATCCCGCACGAGTTCACCGACGTCGCCGTGACCATCCGGCGGACGAGGCCGTGACCAGGGCCGTGCTGTCGCTGGGCAGCAACCTCGACGACCGCGAGGCCAACCTGCGCGGCGCCGTCACGGGACTCGGCGACGCCGTCCGGGCGGTCTCCGGCGTCTACGAGACACCCCCGTGGGGCGATGCCGACCAGCCGTTTTACCTCAACGCGGTGGTGCTGGCCGTCGACCCGGCCGCGACGCCCCGCGACTGGCTCGACCGCGCCCACCGGCTGGAGCAGGCCGCCGGTCGCGTGCGCGATCCGGAGCGGCGCTTCGGCCCGCGTACGCTTGACGTGGACGTCATCGCCGTCTGGGACGACGACGACCGGCCGGTCGTGTCGGACGACCCGGAGCTGACTCTGCCCCACCCGCGGGCGCATCTCCGGGCGTTCGTGCTCCGGCCGTGGCTCGACATCCAGCCCTACGGGCAGGTGCCGGGCCACGGATGGCTGTATGAGCTGGTCCGGGCCGCCCCGGTCGCCACCGACCTCGCCGACCTGCGCCCGCGGGAAGACATCCACCTCGATTCGTGATCTGGAGCCGAGCCGATGGCCACGCCGCCACCCGACGAACCGAACGCGAACGGACCCAAGGGCCGGATGGAGCCGACCAGGCCGGCCACCCTCGTCATCGCAGCGCTCGCGACCACCGCGCTGGCCTGGATCGGCATCAGCAGCCTGTGGAACAGCCTGCCGACGCTGCCGTGGCTGCCGCCGCTGACGCTGATCGGCCTGGCGATCTTCGAGGGCTTCGAGGCGTACTCGACCCGGAACCGGATCCTCCGCAAGGAGGGCGCCGGCCCGCTCCAGCCGCTGGTCATCGCACGGTACGCGGTGCTCGGCAAGGCGTCGGCGCTGGTCGCGGCCCTGTTCGGCGGCCTCTACCTGGGCATGTCGTCGTGGCTGCTGACCCAGCGGGGCGTGCTCGCCAAGGTCTCGGAGAACCTGCCGCAGGCGTTGCTGGGCGTCGCCGCATCGATCGTCCTGCTCGCCGCCGCGCTGTGGCTGGAGCGGTCGTGCCAGGTGCCACCCAGCCAGCGAGACAAGGATCTTCCCAGGCAGGGCCGCATGGACGGACGCCGGGAGGGTGATCGCAGCGAGGACGAAAGCCTCGATCGATAGAGATCTGGCATAAACACTGCCGTCTTCCTCGCCCAAAGACTGTCGCAGGCCACAATCCGCGGTTACTGTGCGACGCGTAACCGGTCGTCGGCTGGCAGGAGGCGCGCGCGATGGCGTACGACGACTCGCGGTTCCGCGGTGAGCCCGGGTTCCGGGAGGAGCCCGACTTCCGCTCGGGCGGGGTGCCCGAGGACGCTCCCACGCTCGGGGTCTCGAACCAGTCCGTCTACACCCCCGGGTCGTACGCGGCGAACACCGACTACAGCGTCCCGCCGTCGGAGAGCACGCTGGGCCTCGCCGCCAGGCGCGCCACGCCCAGCCCGGCGCAGCTCGGCGACGTCTTCGACGACCCGGAGCACGGCGAGCCCGGCCGCGACCGGCTGGCCGTCCACGCGCTCTGGGAGATGGTGCTGCTCCTCGCCGCGGTGTCGCTGCTGTACCTGCTGCGCGACGCCCGACCGGAGGCCCTGCGCGGCACCGAGCTCGAGTCGCTGCTGCTGGCCGGCGCCGAGCTCGGGCTCGTCGGCATCGCGATGGGGCTCACCCTGCGTGCCGGCGCCGCCAACCTGGCGCTCGGCCCGATCGCGTACGCGTCGGCGCTGTTCTTCGCCGACAACTCCGACCGTGGCCTGGCGATGACCGCCGGCATCACCGCCCTCATCGCGCTCGGCGTCGGCGTGGTCATCGCGGTGCTGGTCGTCGGCTTCCACGTGCCCGGCTGGGCGGCCAGTCTCGGCGTCGCGGTCGCACTCATGGCCTGGATCGCCGACCAGAACGACGAGAAGGTCGTCACCGGCGCGTACGACCCGCACGACCAGGCACTCTGGTGGATGCTCGGGGTCGTGCTCGTCGCCGTCGCCGGCAGCGCCATCGGCCTGATCCGGCCGGTCCGCCGCGCGGTCGGCCGCTTCCGCCCGGTCGCCGACCCGGCCCGCCGCCGCGGCGGCGGCGCCGCCACCATCACGGGCTTCGCGATCGCCGGCTCCGCCCTGCTCGCCTCCTTCGCCGGCGTGCTGACCGCGCTCGACCAGCGCGAGGTCACCACCACCCAGAACGGCATGGCCGCGGCCGGGCTCTCCCTCACCATCCTCGCCCTCGGCGCGGCCCTGCTCGGCGGCACCTCCGTCTACGGCCGCCGCGGCGGCGTGCTCGGCACCGTCCTCGCGGTCGCCGCGATCACGCTGCTGTTCCAGTACTCCGCCGCCGAGCAGTGGAACATCGCTCCGCTCGCCGTCGGCGGTGGCGCGATCGCCATCGGGCTGGTCGTGACCCGCCTGATCGAGACGTTCGGCCGGCCGCGGACCGCGGAGGACGACGTCGAGGAGGAGCAGGTCTGGACGCCCAGCACCTCGACCGCCGGGTACGGGTCGAGCCAGGCCGAGCCGGACAGCGCCTGGTCGGCGTCGCGCACCGGCGGCTGGACCAGCCAGCTGCCGGCCCGCAGCACCGACGAGGACTGGGGCGTCGAGGAGCGCTGGGGCAGCAACCGCTGAACCGCGCCGCGCCGCTCATGCCGGCGCGCTCCGGTCTCCAGGTGCCGCCTTGGGTCGGTTATGTCGACTCGCTCCGCTCCCCGACATAACCGAAATTCCGGATATGTTCGCGAAGCGGACATATCCGGGGCGGCCTGCTCGCTTCGCTTCCCGACACCGCCGCTGGGCCGGTCATGTCGGCTCGCGTCCTTCTCCGGTGCCGCCGCTGGGCTGCTTGTGTCGGCTTGCCTCGTTCTCCTGCCCCGCCGAGCCGGTTATGTCGGCTCGCCCCGCTCCTCGATATAACCGGAATTTCGGATATGTCGGAGCGAAGGGTGGATCTCGCTGGGGCGGCCTGCTTGCGTCGCTCCTCGGTGCCGCCGTCGAGCCGGTCGTGGCGGCTTGCCTCCTTCTCTGGCGCGGGCATGTCGGCTCGCTCCGGTCTCCAGGTGCCGCCCTGGTCGGTTATGTTGACTTGCTGTGCTCCCCGACATAACCGAAATTTCGGATATGTTCGCGGAGCGGACATATCCGGGGGGAGCGGCTTGCGGCGCGCCGGGCGAGTGCCGTCGGGTCGCTGGGTGCGGGTAGTGCTGGCGACGGAGGGCGTGAGCGCGACCGACCAGGGCGGCGGGTGTCTCGCTAAGCTGTGGTCATGACCAACGCCACCCTTGCGGAGCTTGACGCACTACCCACCGAGGAGCTCCGCGAACGTGCCTTCGCCCTCGCCCGGCAGCGTCGCGACGTGAAGTTCTTCTGGGACCTCTTCAAGCACGTCACGACCAGCAACGACGACACGCAGGACGGCTGGCTCGGCTCGCTCGACGCCACCATCGACGACGTCGTGGCGCTGTGGCGCGAGGTCACCGACCACACCTATGGCGAGTCCGAGCCGCTGGTCCGCGCCGCGTTCATCGACTACATCATGTCGCCGGCCAAGTAACTATCGGTATTTGTTTATAAAACGTGTTTCCCGGGACTCATCCGGGGCATGGCAATCACTCGTTCGCGCTACCGCACCGCGTCAAGCGCGGGCACCCTGGTGGCGTTCCTCCTGGTGCTGATCTTCGGCAGCCCCTGGTACGTCGACTGGGTCAACGAGGGCGACCGTGGCGTGTTCCTGGAGACGCTCGCGTGGCCCGCGTGGAACTTCGACACCGACCAGTCGGTGCGTGACCTGCTCGCCGCCGATCTGAAGGCGATCCTGCTGGTCCTGTTCACGGCCGTGTTCATCACACTGCTCGTCGGCGCGCAGCTCGCCAGCGCGCGCGGCACCATCTCGGCGATCCTGACCGGCTGGGCCGCCTACATGTTCGCGGCGGCGCTGGCCGCCCTCATCACCGCGTTCCTGCTGGCTGACGCCTCGATCGGCGGCGCGGTCGTCGCCGCCGCCGGTGGCGCCGGCTACGGGCTCATCGTCGGCTGGATCATCGGCCTCGCCACCATGGCCGGCCGCCGGCCCTGAACAGAACGGCAACAGGGTTGGCGAGAAGCGGCCCGCGGCGGCAGACGCGGGCCTGACAGAGCGGCACGCCGGCGGCGGGAACTCCCCACCGCCGGTCACCGTTTGACGGTGTCGGCCTCGGCGAGCGCTACCCGTACATCAGCGGCAGACAGCAACCCGAGCGGCTGATCGCCCTCGCGCACCACCACCGCGTCGACGCCCGCCGCCAGCATCGCGCCGAAGGCGACGCGCAGGGTCGCGTCCGCGGACACCGCCGGCAGGTCGCCGGGCGCGCCGTCCAGGGAGTGCAGCCGGTCGCGGGGGATCGGGGTCACCGACAGGCGCATCAGCCCGCGGTCCTCGCCGATGAACTGCTCGACGAACGCGTTCGCGGGGTTGGCCAGCAGCTCCGCGGGCGTCGCGTACTGCTCGAGGTGGCCGCGGTCGGACAGCACCGCGATCTTGTCGCCGAGCTTGATCGCTTCCTGCAGGTCGTGCGTGACCATGATCGTCGTCTTGCGCACGCTCTGCCGCAGCCGCAGGAACTCGTCCTGCAGCCGCCCGCGGTTGATCGGGTCGACGGCGGAGAACGGCTCGTCCATCAGCAGCACCACCGGGTCCGCGGCGAGCGCCCGGGCGAACCCGACCCGCTGCCGCTGGCCGCCCGACAGCTCGTGCGGGTAGCGGGAGGCGTACTGCTTCGGCGTCAGGCCGACGAGCTCCAGCAGCTCGTCGGTGCGAGCGGCGATGCGCTGCTTGTCCCAGCCGAGCATCCGCGGCACGGTGCCGACGTTGGTGCGGACCGTCTGGTGCGGGAACAGCCCGACGTTCTGGATGACGTAGCCGATCGTGCGCCGCAGCCGCACCGGGTCGGCGCGCGTCACGTCCTCGCCGTCGACCAGCACCCGGCCGCGGGTCGGCTCGATGAGCCGGTTGACCATCCTGAGCACGGTCGACTTGCCGCAGCCGGACGGGCCGATGAGCACGGTCACGTCGCCGCCGGCGATCTCCAGGCTCAGCTCCTCGACCGCCGTGGTGTTGTTCGGATACGTCTTGCCCAGCCGATCGAGCGTGATCGGCGCGCCGTCGGCCTTCGCGGTACGGTCCACGCATGTCCTTCCTGGCTCGCGGTGAGGCGGGCAACCCCTGGTTCTCCTGGAGCTATGTCCGGGACAACGCCGACACGATCCGCGACGCGCTGCTGGATCACGTGGCCATCACCGTGTGGTCGGTCGCGATCGCGGTGGCCATCGCGGTGCCGCTGGCGGTGCTGGCCTACTGGGTGCGCCCGCTCGCCACGCCGATTCTGACATCAGCCAGCGTGCTTTACACGATTCCGTCGCTGGCGCTGCTGGCCTTCCTCGCGCCGTTCCTGGGCACGGGACGCACTCCGGTCGTCGTGGCGCTGGTGATGTACGCGCTGATCGTCATCATCCGCAACTCGCTCACCGGACTGCAGCAGGTGCCGGGCGACGTGCGCGAAGCCGCCACCGCGATGGGCTACGGCCGGGGCGCCCGCCTGCTGCGCGTCGAGCTCCCCCTCGCCCTGCCCGCGATCCTGACCGGGCTGCGGCTCGCGACGGTCTCGACAGTGGCGTTGGTCACTGTCGGCGCGGCCGTCGGCTCGCAGGGCGGCCTCGGCGCGCTGATCCTCAGCGGCTTCCGCAACAACTTCTACAAGGCGCAGATCGCCACCGCCGCGCTCGTCTGCGTGCTGCTCGCCCTGGTGCTCGACCTGCTCCTGGTCGCACTGACCCGGGCCCTCACCCCGTGGACCAGGAGGAGCAAGGCATGAGCGCCATCAATGACATGATCAACTGGTTCAACGATCCGCTGAACTGGACCAATCCCGACGGGGTACTGGTGCGCCTGCAGGAGCACCTGGAGATCTCGTTCCTCTCCGTGCTCTTCGGCAGCCTGGTCGCCTGGCCGATCGGGATCTGGCTCGGGCGGCGCAGCGCCGGGTCGGGCGTGGTCGTCATCCTGTCCAACATCACGCAGGCGATGCCCGTCATCGCGCTGCTGACGATCCTGTCGCTCAGCCCGCTCGGCATCGGCAAGCCGGCCGTGGTGGTCGCGCTGACCGTGTTCTGCCTGCCGCCGCTGCTCGCCAACGCGTACACCGGCATGCGCGAGATCGACGAGGAGGTCCGCGACGCGGGCAGGGGCATGGGCCTGACGTCCGCGCAGATGCTGATGCGGGTCGAGCTGCCGCTCGCGGTGCCCTACCTCGCGACGGGCCTGCGCATCGCGACCACCCAGGTCGTCGCCACCGCCACCCTCGCGACCCTCGTCAACGGCGGCGGCCTCGGCAACATCATCTCCGCCGGCTTCGGGCTCGGCCCGGGCCGCGGCGACGCCCAGATCCTCGCCGGCGCGGTCCTCGTGGCCCTGCTCGCGCTGCTGATCGACGGGCTGATGGCCCTGGTGGAGCGCAAGGTCACACCCAAGGTGCTGCGGCAGGCCGCAGGCCGGGCGTGACCGGTCCAGAAGGCCGGTCACCAGGGGTGCGGCGGCGGCCGGGGCAGCGGTGAAGGTTGCTCCGTGACGGGTCGTTACGAAACCGTGCCTGCATGCGGTTGCCGATTTCCCATAGCCAGAGTTGCCTATTTAGCAGCGGGCGGGCTTCAAGCCGATAGCGCCGTCCGTCGGACACGCGGCCGGTCACAGTGATCGCGCCGGGACACGGAAGGCGGGCCATTTTGCGAACTGCCATGCGCGCCACGCTCGGGGTCCTGCTGGGCCTCGCCACCGTGGGCCTCGCGGCCTGCGGCGAGGAGGGCTCCTCGGGCACCAAGGCGCCGGCGAGTGTGAGCGGGGCCGGCTGTGCCCCTGTCGCCGGGGACAAGCTCGTCGTCCTCACCGACGACAAGCAACTGCAGACGGCGGACAACATCATCGCCGCGATCAACACGAAGGCCGCCGACCCGGCCCTCGTCGCGGCGCTGGACAAGGTCTCCGACGCGCTCACCACGGAGAAGCTGATCCAGCTCAACAAGGCGGTCGTCGTGGACCGCAAGACGTCCAAGGTCGCGGCGGAGGACTTCGCCAAGGCCGAGAACCTCACCACCGGCATCGAGAAGGGCAAGGGCGGGGCGATCAAGATCGGCGCCGCCGACTTCGCGGAGAGCGCCACGCTCGGCGCGCTCTACGAGATCGTCCTCGACGCCGCCGGCTACGACGCGACCGTCCAGACCATCGGCAAGCGCGAGGTCTACTACGGCCAGCTGACCAAGGGCGACATCCAGGTCATCCCGGAGTACGCCGGCACGCTGACCGAGTTCATCAACGGGCAGGTCAACGGCAAGGACGCCAAGACGCTGGCCTCGGGTGACGTCGACAAGACCGTCACCGCGCTCAAGGAGATCGGCGGCAAGGCCGGCCTGTCCTTCGGCAAGGCGTCGAAGGCGGCCGACCAGAACGCGTTCGCGGTCACCACCGCGTTCGCCGACAAGAACGGGGTGAAGACGCTCAGCGACTTCGCCGCCAAGTGCTCCGGCAAGGACACCGTCCTCGGCGGTCCGGCCGAGTGCCCGCAGCGGCCGTTCTGCCAGCCCGGCCTGGAGAAGACCTACAGCATCCAGTTCGGCAAGTTCGTCAGCCTCGACGCGGGCGGCCCGCAGAGCCTCGACGCGCTGAAGAAGGGCACGGCCACGATCGCGCTCGTCTTCTCCTCGGACGGCTCGCTCGGCTAGCTCCTCCGATACGCACGGTAGTTGGCGGATGCCCGTCCTGGCCTTCCAGGGCGGGCATTTCGCTTGCCCTGAAGAGTAGGTAAGGTCTCTGCTCATGCCAGCCGCGGAGACCACCGGAGGACGGCCGAGCGCGAAGCTGCTCCAGATCCTCTTCTGGGCCGGCGTCGGCCTGGCTCCGCTGGCGGCACTGTTACTGCTGGTCGGCGGCGGGTTCGTCCTGCAGCTCGCCGCGGTGCTCGCCGTCGGCGTCGTCGTGCTCATCGGCCTGTCCATCGCGCTGCGCCCCGACAACGACAACGTGCGCAGCGAGGTCGAGGAGGCGGTCTTCGAGGAGATGGACACGCTCCGCGACGAGATCCGCGGCGACATCACCCACGCGGCGCGCGCCACGCACGGTCAGCTCGTCGAGCGCATCGGCGTGCTGCACGAGACCGTCGACGCGCTGCGCAACCAGGTCGACATGATGCGCGGCCAGCTGGAGCGCGCGACGCGCGCCGCGCAGCAGGCGGCGGCCGCGCAGCACGGCGGCCCGCAGCCGGTCGGCTCCGCCGCGGTCCCGCAGGGCGTGCTCCGGCACACCGAGACCGTGCAGGTCACCACCAAGACGATGGTCGTCGACCCGACCGACCAGCGGCGCGACGGCACCGTGTACGGCGCCCGCCCCGTCGAGATCCCGCAGCAGCGCCGCCCGGTGTCGGAGCGCGTGTCGGAGCGGGTCTCCGACCGCGACGCCGACTGGCACGAGACCGGCCGGGTCGTGGACGGCACCGGGCACTGGAGCGAGGCTCCCGAGCGTGGCGGGCGGTCGGGCGCGCCCGACCGCGGCCGCGCGAGCCACGGCGACTGGTCCCCCCGCGACGGCGACGCGGGCCGGTCCTCCCGTGACGGCGACGGCGGCCGTGGTGAGTGGGCTTCCCGTGACGGTGACGGCAGCCGCGGCGAGTGGGCTTCCCGCGACGGCGACGACGACCGCGCGGACCGGACGGACCGGGCCGACCGGGCCGGGCACCGGGCCGATCACCGCGGCGAGTGGTCCTCCCGCGACGGCGACCCGGGCCGGGGCGATCGCGCGGGCCGTGGCGAGTGGTCGGAGCGCGGCGAGGCAGCCGGCCGCGCGGGCCGGGCCGATCGTGGCGGGCGCGGTGACTGGGACGGCGGCGGCGAGGGCCGCGGCAGGCGTGGCGAGTGGTCCGACGCAGAGCGTGACCGGGACCGCGACAGGGACCGTGACTGGGACTCCGACCGGAGCCGGGGTCACCACGCCGACCGCGGCGGGCGTGGTGAGCACACCGACCGCGGAAACCGGGACGACCAGCCCGACCGTGCCGACCGTGCCGACCGGGGCCGGGGCGCCGAACGGGTCAGCCGCACCGAGCGGTCGGAGCGCTCCGAGTGGACCGAGCGGAGCGAGCGCTCGGAGTGGATCGAGCGCACCGAGACCCCGCGCGAGGAACCCCGCGAGCCGTCCTGGACCGAGCAGCTCCTGCGCGACCGGATGGCGCACGCCGACGACTCCGGTGAGGTGGTGCGCGCCGGTGGGCGCCGCCGCGCGTACGACCCGGACGACGACGCCGGCAGCGTGACCGGCGTCCGGACGACGGACCGGTGGGCGTCGGTGCACAGCGACGAGCACGGCGGCCGGGAGTTCCGCGTCGGCGAGCGCCGCGCCGCGGTCCACGCCGACGAGACCGGCACCCACGTCCGGATCGAGGACCGGTGGGCGTCCGTGCGCCACGAGGAGTACGTGCCCGAGCCCGACGACGACGAGCCCCGCCGCGAGAGCCCCCGCAGGTCCGAGGCCCGCCGCGAGCGCGAACGCCAGCACGGCGCCGACGTCCAGTGGTCCGAGTCCAGCTACGAGGAAGCCCGCCGCGACGACACCGGCACCACCCGCTGGTCGGAGGTCCGCCGCCCCGCCGTCGGCGCCACCCAGGCCGCCCTCCCGGCGTCCCCGGCCTCCCGCTGGCAGGACCCCGGCCCCGCCCGCGACGACGAGCGCGTCTCCCGCCGTGCCCGCCACGACGACGACGATGACTACGGCTGGAACGGCTCCCGCGACGACTCCCGCCCCCGCCCCGCCCGCCAGATCGTCGACTTCGAAGGCGACGACGACCGCTGGCGCTGACCCGCGGCTGCGGACCGGAGGCGGCGGGCACCGCCCTGACGGATACGAGTGAACAGCTCCGCTATTTGTCGACGTCGCCGACGACGAAGAACATCGAGCCGAGGATGGCGATCAGGTCGGGGACCAGGGTGCCCGGCAGGAGCTTCGACAGGGCCTGGACGTTGGAGTAGGACGCGGTGCGCAGCTTCAGGCGCCACGGGGTCTTCTCGCCGCGGGAGACCAGGTAGTAGCCGTTGATGCCGAGCGGGTTCTCGGTCCAGGCGTAGGTGTGGCCCTCCGGCGCCTTCACGACCTTCGGCAGGCGGACGTTGACGGGGCCGGTGAGCTTGTCGACCTCGTCGAGGCACGCCTGCGCGAGGTCCAGCGACGCGTACACCTGGTCCAGGAGCACCTCGAAGCGGGCGTGGCAGTCGCCGGTGGTGCGGGTGACGACGGGGACGTCCAGGGCGCCGTAGGCCAGGTACGGCTCGTCGCGGCGCAGGTCGAAGTCCAGGCCGGAGGCGCGGGCGACCGGGCCGGAGGCGCCATACGCGGCGGCGTCCGCGGCGGACAGGACGCCGACGCCGACGGTGCGGGCGAGGAAGATCTCGTTGCGGCGGATCAGGTTGTCCAGGTCGGGCATGCGGCGGCGGACCTGGTCGATCGCGGCGCGGGCGCGGGTGGTCCAGCCGGCCGGGACCTCCTCCTTGAGGCCGCCGACGCGGTTGTACATGTAGTGCATCCGCCCGCCGGACGCCTCCTCGAGCACGGTCTGGATGGTCTCGCGCTCGCGGAAGGCGTAGAAGACCGGCGTGATCGCGCCGATCTCCAACGGGTAGGAGCCGAGGAACATCAGGTGGTTGAGGACCCGGTTGAGCTCGGCGAGGGCGGTGCGCAGCCAGGTGGCGCGCTCGGGGACCTCGATGCCCATGAGGCGCTCGACGGCGAGGGCGACGCCGAGCTCGTTGCAGAACGCCGACAGCCAGTCGTGCCGGTTGGCCAGCATGATGATCTGCCGGTAGTCGCGGACCTCGAAGAGCTTCTCCGCGCCGCGGTGCATGTAGCCGATGATCGGCTCGGCGCTCAGGACCCGCTCGCCGTCGAGGACGAGCTTCAGACGCAGCACGCCGTGGGTGGAGGGGTGCTGCGGGCCGATGTTGAGCACCATGTCGGCGGTGTCGAGGCCCGCCCCGGTGCCGACCGTCAACTCGGAGGTCATACCGTAACCCTAAGGCCCTACAGATCCTGCAGGATCCGCAGCGCGCGCGAGACGTTGTGCATCGTGGCGGTGTCGGCCACGGCGACCCGCTCGACGAACCAGCGCTTCAGCGGCGAGGAGATCCGGTCGGGCATGACGACCAGGTCGTCGAGCTCGACGGCGAGCGGCGAGTCGCGCAGCTCCTCCTGGTCGGTGACCTCGGCGACGATGACGACGGGCACGTCGGTGCCGTTGAAGACGTCGGAGCTGATGATCAGACCGAGGCGCTCGCGGGCGCCCTTGATCAGCCAGACCTCACCGCGCCGCACGGCGCCCGCTGAACAGCTCCGCGTCGACCATGGCGATCTCTTCCTCGTCGGCGAGCGCGGCCCGCTCCAGGTCGGGTTTGGCCCGGCGCACCGCCTCGGCGTGCGCGGTGAAGATCTCACGCAGCGCGCGCTCCTGCGCGGCCCGGTCGATCCACGCGCTGAGCGACACGCCGTCGCGCTCGGCCCAGTGCCGGGCGTCGGCGATGGTCTGGTCGGAGAACGACAACGTCACCTTGGCCGTCATGCCCCTAGCGTACCCCCGGTATGACCGATGTTCATACCCAGTACATGACCCAATGATGGCCGCCGAGGCCGGCGGGGTCGGTCAGCTCGGCCGCCTGCCCGGCCCGTGCCAGGGCCCGCACGTAGCCGGCCGGGTCGGTCGAGGCGAGCGCCAGCGGCGGGCGCCGGCCGTCCACCCCGAGCAGGCGCAACGCCTCTCGCTGTGTCGTCAGCAGGTGGTGTACGCCCAGCGAGTCCAACGCCACCGCGATCGTCAGATCACACGACCCGTCGGGCACGGGTGCGGTCTCCCGGCCGTCCCGGAAGCCGGTGAGCGTGCCGAACAGCGGGCGGTCCCCGGCGAGGTGCCCGTAGTCGACGGCGAGCGCCATCCCGCGCGCCACGCTGGCCGTGGCCGCCGCCCAGGCCTCGTCGCGCGGGGCGCCCACCTCGGCGCGGGCACCCTCCGGTAACCCTGCGAGGGGCCACCAGTCGGCCAGCCATCGGGCGTCACCGGGTTCCAGCGGCGACTCGTCGAGCGTCAGGGTGCCGTCGGGCGTGCTGCGCCAGTACCGTGGCCGCAACGTCGAATCGAGCTCCACGACCTCGACAGGGATGTTGTCGAGCCATTCGGTCGCCACCAGAAGGCCGGTGATGCCGGAGGGGATCGCGGAAGTCCACCCGATCGTGGGGGGCAGGTGCTCGGGGCGGGGCGTGACCTCGACGCCGACGGCCGAGACCCGGGCGGCGACCGCGGGCGGCAGGGCGGCGAGGATGCCGCGCAGCAGCTCGCCGCGGCCGGCGCCGACGTCGACGAGGTCGAGCCGGGCCGGGTGGTCGAGGGCCTCGTCGACGCGCTCCAGCAGCGTGGCGATCGCCCCGGCGAAGAGCGGCGACGCGTGCGCGCTGGTCCTGAAGTGCGCGGCGGGGCCGGCTTCTGCGCGGAAGAACCCGCCGTCGCCGTAGAGCGCCCGCTCCATCGCCGCCCGCCACCGCACGGCTCCGGCGTTCCGCTGGTTCACAGGAACACTTTGCCTTCTCCCCGGTACGTCGGCACGGTGTCGACGATCGTGTCGCCGGAGACGAGGTGCACCTCGTTGACGTGCTCGCACAGCTCGCCGGCCTTGGCGTGGCGGAAGTAGACGCGCTCGCCGAGGCGCAGGCCGGCCGCGCCGGGGCCGATGAGCGGGGTCTGCACCTCGCCGGCGCCCTCGGTGCCGATCAGCTTGAGGCCCTCCGGCAGCCACGGCTGCGGCTGGCGGGCCGGCGAGGTCTCCCCGGAGGCGATCCAGCCGCCGCCGAGCACGGTCGCGACCTGCTGGTTCGGCCTGCGCACGACCGACATGGCGAAGAACGCCGCCGGTTGGGGGCGCCAGCGGCGGTACGAGTCGAACAGCCACGGCCCGAACAGGCCGGACCCGGCGGCGACCTCGGTGACCGAAGGGTCCTGCGCGGTGGCCTGGACGCTGCCGGTGCCGCCACCGTTGACGAACTCGAGGTCGGCGTGGCGCCGCACCTCGGCGACGACCGCGCTCCGCCGGGCGAGCAGCTCCGGGAACGAGCGCGACTGGATCATGCGGATCAGCGCCCCGCGCACGGGCCGTCCGGGTGGGGCGTCGCCGAGGCCGGCGATCTGCGCCTCGTAGGACATGAGCCCCACCAGCCTGAATCCCGCCCGGCCGGCGATCGCGGCGGCGAGCTCACCGGCCTGGCGGGCGCTGTGGACCGGGGAGCGGCGCACCCCGATGTGCACGCTGCTCATCGGCCGCCAGGAGGCGTCCAGGTCGATGCACACGCGCACGGCGCCGGCCCGCTCGCCGGCCGGGATGACCGAGTCGATCAGGTCGAGCTGGGCGGTGCTGTCGACCATGACCGTGACGGTCGCGGCGAGCTTCTCGTCGGTGGCGAGCCGGTGCAGCGCGGCGCGGTCCGCCGTCGGGTACGCCACCAGGATGTCCCCGGACGTGCCCTGCTCCGCCAGCCAGATGGCCTCCGGCAGCGTGAACGCCATGACGCCCTGCCAGCCGGGCTGGGCGAGCGCCCGGTCCATCAGGGCGCGGACCCGCACCGACTTGCTGGGCATCCGCAGCGGCTTGCCGGCGGCGCGGCCGAGCATCGCGGCGCTGTTGGCGTCGAACGCGTCAAGGTCGACGATCGCGAACGGCGGGTCGAGATCCGCGGTCGCCCGGTCGTAGCGGGCCCGCTGGGCGGCACGTGAGCTGGTCACGACTCACCGTACCGAGTCGGTGATGAATATGAAAGAACCTCGCGTCCGCGCGTCGGCCGACACCGGGGCGACACCTGGGGACCGGTAGCGTGGTTACAGTAGGCGTCCTAGTTGAGGAGGTGCCGCCATCGCGAGCAGCGACCTGTCCGGCTTCGGGGAGCTCAAGGCGGTCCTGCGCATCCGGGCGTTCCGCCGGTTGTGGGCCGTCCTGGGGCTCTCGTCCCTGGGCGACTGGCTCGGCCTCCTCGCCGCGGCGACGTTCGCCGCCTCGCAGGTGTCCAACTCGGCGGCCCAGGGTGCGGCGTTCGGCTCGGTCATCGCCGTGCGCCTCCTGCCCGCGCTGATCCTCGGACCGGTGGCGGGGGTCTTCGCCGACCGGTTCGACCGGCGGCTCACGATGGTCGCCTGCGACCTGGTCCGCTTCCTGTTCTTCGCCTCGATCCCGGCGTCCGCGCTGATCCTCGACGACCCCGCGCTGGTGATCGGCTGGACCGCGATCGCCACGTTCATCATCGAGACCACCGCGATGATCTGGACCCCGGCGAAGGAAGCGGCGGTGCCCAACCTGCTGCCCCGCGCCCGGCTCGAGACGGCCAACCAGCTGACCCTCGCCACCACCTATGGCATCACGCCGGTGCTCGCCGGGCTCGTGCTGATCGGCCTGGAGCAGCTCGTCGTCCTCGTGTTCGGGGCCGAGGGCCGCCCGAGGGGCGCCGAGCCGAGCGACGTCGCGCTGTGGTTCAACTCGCTGACGTTCCTGGCCACCGCCGTCACCGTGTTCTTCGGCATCAAGGAGATCAGCGGCCGTCGCACCGCGGCCGTCGAGCACAAGCCGGGGATGCTCAAGGAGTTCGTGCAGGGCTGGGCGTTCGTCCGGCGCACCCCGCTGGTCCGCGGCCTGGTGCTGGGCATCTTCGGCGCCTTCGCCGGCGGCGGCGTGGTCGTCGGCACCGCGAAGTTCTACGCCGTGTCGCTCAGCGCCGGCGACGCCGCCTTCGCCCTGCTCTTCGCCACGCTCTTCCTCGGTCTCGGGGTCGGCATCGCGGCCGGCCCCCGGATCGTCGGCGCGCTGTCCCGGCGCCGCTGGTTCGGCCTGTCGATCATCCTGGCCGCCGGCTCCGTGCTCATCCTGGCCCTCGCCACCCACCTCGCGGTCGCCGTCGGCGGCGCGCTGCTCGTCGGCGTCGGCGCGGGCATGGCGTTCCTGTCCGGCACCACGCTGCTCGGCAGCGAGGTGTCCGACGACATGCGCGGCCGGGCGTTCGCCTTCGTGCAGACCGGCACCCGCGTCGTGCTCATGCTCACCATCTCGCTGTCCAGCGTCATCGTCGGCGCCGGCGGGTCGCGCCACCTCAGCCTCGGCTTCACGTCCGTGGAGATCTCCAGCACCCGGCCGCTGCTCGCCGTCGCCGGCGTCCTGGGCGTCATGGCCGGCATCGTGGCGCTGCGCCAGATGGACGACAAGAAGGGCGTGCCGCTCCTGGCCGACGTCCTCGGCTCGGTCCGCGGCCGCCCGCTCAGCCCCGACGAGCCGAAGGCCGCCAGCGGGCTCTTCATCGTCTTCGAGGGCGGCGAGGGCGCCGGCAAGTCCACCCAGGTCAAGCACCTCGCCGAGGCGCTGCGGAAGCTCGGCCGCGACGTCGTCGTCACCCGCGAGCCGGGCGCCACCGCGCTCGGCGCCCGGATCCGCAGCCTCGTGCTCGACCCGCCGGAGGTCACCGGCGAGGTCGTCACGCCCCGCGCGGAGGCCCTGCTCTACGCCGCCGACCGCGCCCACCACGTCGCCTCCGTCGTGCGCCCCGCGCTCACCCGCGGCGCCGTCGTCGTCAGCGACCGCTACGTCGACTCGTCTCTGGCCTACCAGGGGGCCGGCCGCACCCTCCCGGTCGACGAGGTCTCCTGGCTGTCGAAGTGGGCGACCGGCGGCCTCAAGCCCGACCTGGTGGTCCTGCTCGACCTGGAGCCCTCGATCGGCCTCGCCAGGGCCGGCCGCCGCGGCGAGGCCGACCGGCTGGAGAGCGAGTCGCTCGCCTTCCACGAGCGGGTCCGCTACGCGTTCCTCGACCTGGCCGCCGCCGACCCGAGCCGCTACCTGGTCCTCGACGCCTCCATGCCACCCGAGGCCCTGGCCGCCGGCGTCCTGCAGCGGGTCCGGCACCTGATGCCCGCCGAGGAGGAGTTCGACCTGGAGGAGGCCATCGAGGAAGCCCTCGAGGACGCGGCCGACACCGTCACCATGCTCACCGGCGACGAGCTGACCGGCCTCCCGCCCGTGGACCTGGACAAGGACGCCCCCGGCGGAGGCCGGGAGACCCGGGTATGACCCCCGACGCCGCCCCGCCCCGCCCGTTGCCCGCCGGCCTCCGGGCCGGCGCCGGCGCCCGGGGCGACGTCCTCCCGAGCACCGACCAGCTGCGCCCTCCATCGGGCGCCTGCCTCCCGTCCGCCGCCGCGCTGAAGGCTGCCATGCCCGGCGCCACCGTGTCCGACGTCGACGTGCTGCACGCGGGCACGGACGGCGGTGTGCCGAGCGCGGGCGTGGAGGCCGACAGGTTTCCGGACGGCGGTGTGCCCACGACCGCTGGGCGGAGCGGCCGTGCGTCGTGCGTCGATGTGCCGCGCCGATCGGCCTGGCCGGGATTTCGTGAGAGGACGGTCGGCGCGGGTTTGAGCCCTGTCACCATGCACCGTCCGCTGGATGTCGGCGCGGGCACCTCTGCGGGGGTGGGTGCTGTCCGCGACCCTCTGCTGAGTGGTGCTCGTCCGGGCGGCGGTGTTGCAGGCGGCCGACTGGCGAGTGACGCTCGTCGGGTGGCGGGCGATCGGCTGCGGGGTGGTCGCCTGCGCCCATCCGTTGCCGGCCGTTTTGGCCATCGCGCGTGGTGTGGTGGGTGGGCTGGAGATCGCTCCGGCGGTCGGGGGGAGGCGTGGGCATGAGGTCTGAGGTCGGCACGGCTCCGCCGATCTTCGCGGAGCTGGTCGGGCAGGAAGACGCGGTCGCGACGCTGAGCAGGGCGGTCGCGGCCGCGGGGGTGATCGTCCAAGGGGGCGTGCCCGAGGCGGGCATGACGCATGCGTGGCTGTTCACCGGGCCGCCCGGGTCGGGCAGGTCGGTGGCGGCGCGCATCTTCGCCGCGGCACTGCAGTGTCCTGATGGTGGTTGCGGCGTGTGTACGGCATGCCACACGACCCTCGGTGGCACGCACGCCGACGTACGGTTCGTGGTGCCGGAGGGGCTGTCGATCGCGGTCGGTGAGATGCGGGCGCTCGTGTTGCGGGCGGCCAGCTCGCCGACGCAGGGGCGCTGGCAGGTGCTGCTGGTCGAGGACGCGGACCGGCTGACCGAGGCGGCGGGCAACGCGTTGCTCAAGGCGATCGAGGAGCCGCCGCCGCGGACCGTGTTCCTGCTGTGCACGCCCAGCACCCATCCCGACGACATCTCGGTCACCATCCGGTCCAGGTGCAGGGTCGTGCCGCTGCGGCAGCCGCCGGCCGACGCGATCGCCGGGCTGCTGCGGCGGCGGGACGGGCTGGACGAGCAGACCGCGGCGTGGGCGGCGGCCGCGGCGCAGGGGCACGTGGGGCGGGCGCGCCGGCTGGCCCGGGACCCGCAGGCCCGCGCCCGGCGCGAGGCGGTGCTCGCCGTGCCGCGGCGGCTGACGGGCATCGGGGCGGCGTTCGACGCGGCCGCGGCACTGATCGAGGCCGCCGAGGCGGAGGCGGCAGCGTCGGTACTGGAAACCGACGCGGCCGAGCGGGCGGCGCTGGAGACCGCGCTCGGCGCCGGCGGCACGGGCAAGGGCGCCGCCGGGGCGGCCCGCGGGTCGGCCGGGCAGCTCAAGGACCTCGAACGGCGGCAGAAGTCCCGCGCCACCCGGACCCAGCGCGACGCGCTCGACCGGGCGCTGGTGGATCTCGCCGGGTTCTACCGGGACGTGCTGGTGCACACGTTCGGCGCGGGGGTCGAGCCCGTGCACGGCGACACCGACGAGCTCGCCGGGGCCGCCGCGCAGAAGTGGGCGCCGGAGAGCACGCTGCGCCGGCTGGAGTCGGTGCTGGAGTGCCGCGTCGCCATCGAGGCCAACGTCAAGCCCCGCATCGCCGTCGAGGCGATGATGCTCGCGCTGTGGCGGGGCTGACGCGCGAGGTTATCCACAGGCCTGAGTTCGGGGTTTCGTGTCACTCGCTGGTGCCGTACGGTCACTCCGGGGAGGGGCCGACATGCGCGAGATCGACGAGTCGTGGATCGAGGAGGCGGTGGAGCGTTACCGCCGCATCGAAGCGCTGCTCGCCGAGTTCGACAAGGCGGTCACGACCGTCGAGGTGAGCGTGCGTTCGCCCGATGGCCTGGTCGAGGTGGTGGTCACCGCCGACGGCACGATCCGCGACGTGCGGATCGACCACCTGCGGGGGCAGACGGGCGCCGAGGTGTCCCGCTCGGTCCGCGCGGCCGTCACCGCCGCCACCGACGCCGCCGCCTGGGCGAGGAAGAAGCTGCACGCCGAGACGTTCGGCGACTACCGCTCCCTGGCCTGACCAGCACACCGTCGACCCAGCGGGGGGACTGCATGCGACTCGACGACCTGGCCAACCGGCTCGACGCCACCGGCGACGAGCTGGCCGCCACCAGCACCACGACGGCGCTCATCGACCCCGGCTCCGGCCCGCTCGGCGGCGATGCCCCCGGTGGCCCCGGCGAGCTCGGCCGCGCCCTGCACCGCACGCTGACCACGGCCCTGACCGCCCGCGGCCGGGAGGCCTCGACCCACGGCGCCCGCCTCGCCGAGACGGCCGAAGCGCTCCGCCAGGCCGCCCGGTCCTACCGCGCCGCCGACCACGACGCCCGCCACCAGCACCGGGACACCTGATGCTCCGGGCCGCCGCACCTCCGACCCGTCCGGGCACCCGGGCCGCGGGCCGGCCGGCCTCACCGACCACCCCGACGGCCCACCGCGCCACGGGCACGGTGGCGCCGGACGGCCCCGCCAGCGACACCGGGACACCCAGCGCTCAGGGTCGACGCATCTCTTGCCCGTCCGGGGATCGGTCGGCCGCGCGATGATGGACGCGCTTGAGCGGTTGGCGGGGGTCGGGGGTGACCTGCTGCGCCGGGTCGACAGAGTGCTGATCGCCGGGGGTGCGCCGGCCGGGGACCCGGTCTGGGAGCTGCTGCGGCGGGTCGGGGCGCTGCCCGGGGACGTGCTGGAGTTCGGGCTCAAGGTCAGGGCCGAGCCGCTGCGGGTCGCCGGGGCGCAGCTGCGGGCCGACGCCGACCGGTTCGCGCGGCGGCAGGGCAAGCTCACCGTGGACCTGGCCGGGGTGTGGGAGGGGACGGGAGCCGAGGCGTTCGCGGTGCGGTGGGGGGCGCTCGCCTCGTACATCGGCGACGGCGGCGACCCGGGCACCATCACCGGCAGGCTGCGCGCCACGGCCACTTACGCCGAGGCGCTCGCCGACTGGTGCGACGCGCTGCGCGGCGAGCTCGCCGAGGCGGTCGCCCGGGTCGTGAGCTCCGCGGAGGCCGTCACGCTGCGGCAGGCCGATCCGGCTGCACTGAGGGAGGAGCCACCGGCGGCGGACGTGCTGGAGGCGGCGGCGAGGATCGCGGTGCGGGTGCTGCAACCGGCGGCGGACGCGTTCGCCGAAGCGCGCGAGCTGATGGCGCGCCGGGCGCCCGACCTGGAAGAGCTGCGCTACAGCGAGCCCGGGGCCGGGCCCGCCGGGGGTGCGGCACCGACCACCAGGGTCGCGTTGTAGGGGCATTACGATCGCCGCATGCCAACCGCGGTCGAGCAGCTTTCCGGATACGGCGACGACGGCTTCGAGGGCGACCTGGTCCGCTGGTTCCCGGACCGGCCGCCGGTCGAGGTACCGGCGGACACCCGGCCGGTGGAGCCGTTCCTGGCGCGGCTCCCGCGGGAGGCGGCCGTGGCGCTCGCGGCGTTCGACCGGCGGGTGCGGTCCGGGACGCTGCCGTGGGTCGTCGACGTGTCCGGGTATTCGTACGGGTTCGACTTCGCCGGGAACGAGTGCGAGATCCTCGACTCGGACTACGCGACCCGGCTCACCGACGACGACGTGTGGTCGATCGCGTCGGACGGCGGCGGCAACCTGTACGTGATGCTGACCAACGGCAGGATCGCCGTCTGGTTCCACGAGGAGCAGGTCATCGAGGGGCACACCCAGTTCGACAACCTCGACGTGTTCCTGTATTCGATCGTGCGTTACCAGGCGGCCCGCAGCGGCGTGCTGGACCGGGCCGCCGTCGCCGAGGAGTTCCGCGCGCTCGGGCAGCCCGGTGCGCTCGCGCCCGAGGTGGGGCTGCTGGCGTACCTCGGCGGCTAGGACAGCTTCATCGGGCGCTCCATGAGGCCGGCCAGGACGGCTCGATCGAGGGCTCCATGAGGCCGGCCAGGACGGCTCGATCGAGGGCTCCATGAGGCCGGCCAGGACGGCTCGATCGAGGGCTCCATGAAGGCCGGCTAGGACAGCTCGATCGGGGGCTCCATCAGGCGCAGGGCCATCGGCTTGCGCGGGGCGAACCAGGAGCCGGTCGGCTGCGCGTTCCAGCGGCGGGCGGTGCGGTCCACCCCGATGGGGTAGATCGTGAGGGTGCCGTCGGCGCCGAACCGCATCCGGAGGAAGCCCTTGTAGCCGGTGATGCCCTGGCCGGCGAACAGCTCGTTGACGTTCACGCCGAACTTCGAGGCGATCAGCAGGTACAGCGCGAAGAGCTCGCCGGCCGCGACGCACGACAGCGGGAAGTACAGCACGATCGCGATGAGCAGCGGCAGCGGCCACGGCTGGTCGACGAACGGCAGGTTGAGCCACGCCCACGTGCCGAGCACGGCGATGCCGACGAACGCGGCGCCGTGCCCCAGGCCGAGAATCCAGTGCCGGGGTCTGCGTTTCCCGGCGACGCCCGGCATCGCGAGGAAGAAGCCGCTGAGCACGTCGACCATCACCATCAGGAACGCGGGGATGGTGACGAGCCGCTGCTCGGTGCCGGAGATGACGCGGTCGGCGGCGTTGACGAAGGCGAGCATCGTCAGGGTCTGCAGCACGCCGAGCAGGCCGAGGAACATGGGGTTGCGCCACGGCACGCGCCAGAAGACGCCGAGGGAGAGGGCCCGCGACCGGGCCTTGCTCGGGTACGCCGCCTTGAAGTCGAACCACTGCGAAGGGCTCGCGTTGCGCACCAGCGAGCGCCGGGGCGGCACCTCGATCCGCGGCGGCAGCTCGTGCGTCGGGTACAGGTACGCGCCCCCGCCGCCGCAGGTGATCAGCTGGCGGTCGGTGCCCTCGTACCGGGCGTAGTGATGCAGATCACCGGAGAGCATCAGCTTCACGTCGGCGCCGGTCGGGGCGATGACGGTCCGCACGAAGTAGTCGAGGCTGTCGTACGCCTTGCGGTCCTCCTGCGCCTCCACCCAGCTCGGCGCCGGTGGGCAGATGATCACCTTGTCACCGGGGCCGAGGCGGGCCGCGACGCGGTTGAAGTACCGCAGCTGTGGGTCGTCGATGTACGCGCCGGCCTGCACGTCCGTGCCGAGGATCCACCACCGGTTGGGCAGCTGGATCGCGAAGTAGGACCGCGACTGGCGGGTCTGCCAGCCGCCGATCTTGCCCTCGCCGCCGCGGACGAACAGGCGGAGGAACGCGGTCAGGCCGTCGTACCAGTCGTGGTTGCCGGGCACCGCGTACATGCGGGGGAGGGGACCCTCCGCGGGCGGGTCGGGGAACGCGGCGCGGAACGGGCCCTTGAAGCGGTCCTCGTACTGCTGGCCGCTCGCCGTCGGGTAGACCTGGTCGCCGCCGAGGACGAGCACCTCACCGCGGGGCAGCTCGTGCCCCTCGACCGTCAGCGACTGCTGCGCCAGCAGGTAGGCCACGGAGTAGGTGGCGTTGAACCCGTCGCCGGTGTCGGCGCAGTAGTCCACCCACAGCTCCCCGTCGGGGATGTCGTCGGCGTCCTCGGCGCTCAGGAAGCCGGTGTACCCGGGCGCCTCCCGCATGATCCGGTCCGGCATCGAGTCCTGCAGCTCGCGCTTGTCCAGGTACGCCCCGAACAGGTCGGCCAGCACCACCCGCACCGCGGTGCCGCTGAGCAGCACCGGGCTCAGCCACGGCACGGCCCGCCGCGGGGTGAACCCCATCTGGTCGGGGTCCAGCGCGTCGGGCCGGTCGCCGACCCGCGCGACCGGCGGCCCGGTCTCGGGCATCGGCAGGATGGGGTCGCCGGGCTGTGCCGTGAGCTCGCCGGGGGCGGCCGGCAGATCGTCAGGGATCACGCGCCGGACGTTACTCGGATAACCCCTCGCGCGCGCCCCCTGGGCGTGCCGTACACTTGGTCATCGTTGCCGCCTTAGCTCAGTCGGCAGAGCGATTCACTCGTAATGAATAGGTCAACGGTTCGATTCCGTTAGGCGGCTCTGGCAACGTCGAAGCGCCCCCCACCTGTAGGTGGGGGGCGCTTCGCATGCCGCCGTAGAACCGGAAGCGGACGCGCTCAGGCGACCAGGGAGATCTCGGGCTCGCGGGGGTGGAACCCGAAGCGGTGCAGGCCGCGCTCGACCCGGCTCGGCCCGATGATCCGGTTCTGCCCGACGTGCGCCGCCGCGGTGGGAACGTCCTTGGACAGGTCCACATGCTGCGAGTGGAGCATCGACCGCCGGTGCGCCTTGAGCTCGTCGATCGCCGCCTGACGCGCCGCGACGCGCAGCAGGCTCTGGTAGAGCCGGCCCGCTTCGTGCACGAGCATGTTCACGTCTTCGAACTCGTCGCGGTCGCGCTGGGCCAGGATCTGCGAGGTCAGGGTGTTCAACTGGCGTGCGTGGTGGATGACGTCCATGTTGAGGTCCAACGGGCCCGACTGGGTGAGCAGCTCCAGCTGGACCTCGTTGAGGTCGAACTCCATTGCGGCCATGATCGGCTCCTCCTCCGGTTCTGTCGGTTCGGGTCAGTTCGAGCGGCGGCGGATCAACAGGAAGGCGAGGGGCACCGCCGTGGCGACCGCGACTGCGCCCGCGACCAGTGCCCGGCGCCAGTCGGGTGCGACGACGATGACGGCCGCAATGCCGAGCACGGTGACGCAGGCGACCACGAATTCACCCGCGCCCGTCGATGCTCCCGACTGATGATGGTTGAAGCGGAAGCTCAGGTGCCTCCAGATGGTGAGTGCGAAGGAGGTGCGGACCGTCTCGCCCATGTGCCTGACGACCGCATCTGGGCTGGGCGTCTCGGCGGCGAGGTCGAGCTTCGGCGCCCCGGTAACCTCGTAGTGGCGCGATTGCAGAACGTAACTGTCTGTGGACGGCTCCCCGTCGCGGTCCTCGGACTCGGTCAAGTCCAGATGCTGCTGTTCAGGCACTCGCTTTCTCCGCATGCGCTCCGTCCTCGTACCCCTGAATAGGAACCGACGGATGTTACGGTAAGTGATGAAGGCGAGTATGCGCCAGACCTTAATGCAGCAAAGTTGAGCGCTTGAGTCATCAGTTTGATGTACGTAAGGTGCATCTTTATGTGACTTGCTTACCGCGGAAGCGTTCGGAAGCGAACAGTTTCGCCGAGATCTTGGGCCTGACCTCTAGCGATCCGTGCTCACGCGTGCCATGATCCGCGTGTTGCAGCACTGATGCAGCAGTTAATCGTATCCAGAGGCATACTTTGGGTATACCATGACTGCATCGGCTGTTGCCGGTTACCGAACGTAGTGGCAGGGGTGACGCTCACCAGGAGGAGCGAAGTTATGAGCAGAACCGACACGCTTGACCATCGGGCCGCCGTCAATGACGACGTCGACATACCGGGGCCGGGTGACCCGGTGGGCGCCGGCGGTGGCAATGGGCTCACGCGAGTGACGGTGAACCTCAACCAGCAGGCCATGAAGGCGCTGGAGCAGATCAGCTCCACTGAGCGGTACAGCAAGACCGACACGATCAACCGGGCGCTGCAGATCTACGCCATCGTGCAGGAGATCATGGACCGCAATGAAGGAGTGCTGCGGGTCCAGCATGCCAATGGCGAGATCGAGCGCATTCACATCATCTGATCCGGGATGTCAGAAGGAAGGTCCGAGGTGTGCTCCTCGGGCCTTCCTGCCCTGGATTCCAGGAGAAACCCGATAGGCATGACGCAACGTATTCAGTTCGTCGCCTTCAGTCAATAGATACTCGCCGGTACGTTGCGGCATTGCTTGCGAAACGCGCAGCCCCCCACCGCCGTGGGGGGCTTTTCCATGCCCTGAAGCCTCTTGAAAGCCGCTCGGGTGGCGTGCAACACTCCTCAACAGTAGATGGTCGATCGTATACGGTCGACGCTGAGCAGGGGAGATGCCTGACATGGCAGACGCGTTCGACAGGCCGCTCGGTGGGTTCCAGACCAAGGCGGACCTCGTGTACGAGCGGCTGCGCGACGCGATCCTCAGCGGTGAGCTGCGCCCCGGCGAGCGGGTCAACATCGACGCGCTGTCGCGGCAGTTCGGCATCAGCAAGATCCCGCTGCGGGAGGCGATCCAGCGGCTCACCGGCCAGGGGCTCGTGGTGCAGCCCAACCCGCACGCCGGCGCGCACGTGGCGCCCCTGTCGCTGCGCGAGATGCGCGGCGTCTACCTGGCCCGTGGCGCGCTCGAAGGGCTCAGTGCCCGGGTCGCCGCAGCGGTCATCACCGACGCCGAGCTGGAGGAGCTGGAGGAGCTGCACGCGCAGATGCAGTTCCAGCACCAGCGCGGCAAGCTCACCCCGATGTCGGGGCTCAACCGGCAGTTCCACACCGGCATCGCGACCGCCACCCGCTACGCGACGCTCCGCGAGCTGACCGACCTGGCCCTGCTGCGGGTGCAGCACTACCGCGTCGGCGTCCGCGTCGAGCCGGCCTGGGGGCAGGTCATCACCGAGCACGAGGCGATCCTCGGCGCGCTGCGGCGGCGGGACCCCGACGGCGCCGAGCGGGCCGCGCGCGACCACGTCGAGTGGCAGCTGGGCGTGGAGCTCGCCGCCCAGCTCGACCCGGAGCTGATCGACCTGGATGACGACCACCCGAGCGTGATGACATGAAGGACCGGACGTTCGGGTTCCTGCTGACCCTTCCCGCGCTGGCGTTGCTGAGCGCCGTGGTGCTGTACCCGCTGGTCGGTTCGCTGACCACGAGCCTGTTCGACCAGAGCCTGGTGCTGCCGGGGCGCTCGTTCGCCGGCCTGGCCAACTTCACCGACGTGCTCGGCCGGCAGTTCTGGCCGACGCTGCGCAACACGCTCGTCTTCACCGCCGGCGCGACCGTGGCGCCGGTCGTCATCGGCATGGCCCTCGCCCTGGCGCTCAACACGCGACTCAAAGGCCGGGCGGTGCTGCGCGGGCTGTTCCTGCTGCCGTGGGTGATCCCCGGCGTCGTCGTGTCGTTCGTCTGGCTCTGGATCTTCAACGCCAACTACGGCCTGCTCAACGGGCTCCTCACGAGCATGCATCTGATCGACGAGCCGATCGTCTGGCTCGGCAGCCCCGGCACCGCGATGGCCGCCGTCATCGTGGCGAAGACCTGGGCGAGCTTCCCGTGGATCATGGTGATGCTGCTCGCCGGGCTGCAGACCGTGCCCGAGGCGCTGTACGAGGCCGCCGCGCTCGACGGCGCCGGGAGCGTCAACCGGTTCTGGCACGTGACGCTGCCACACCTGCGCGGTGTCCTCGGCATCGTCGTGCTGCTGGAGGTCATCTGGAACCTGCAGCACTTCGACATGATCTACGTGCTGACGCACGGCGGCCCGGCCGGCTCCACGACGACGTTCGCGGTCGCGGTCTACGACACCGCGTTCAAGGCCTTCGACCTCGGCCAGGCGAGCGCGCTCGGCGCCCTGTGGCTGGTGCTCATCCTCGGCCTGACGATCGTCTACGTCCGGTTCTCCGAGCGGGGTGAGCGGGCGTGAGAAAGGCAGCGGTGACCGTCGCGCTCGTCGGCATCTTCGCCTTCGGGCCGGTCTACTGGGTGCTCGTCACGGCGCTGACCCCGACGCACGAGGTGTTCCGGTTCCCGCCGCGGCTCTTCCCGGAGCACCTCACGTTCGAGCACTTCACCGCGATCCTCGACAACGCGAAGCTGCTGCGGTACCTCACCAACAGCCTCATCGTGTCCACCGTGAC